>NZ_JBEUPA010000098.1:0-32734 GCF_040492065.1 Actinomadura sp. NPDC000929
CCGCCGGGCGTGCGACCTCGCGGCCCGCTCGCCGCGCCGCAGCCACCACGCGGCCACCAGCGCGGCCGTGCAGTGCGCGAGCGTCATCGCCAGGCCGTTCCCGCCGTGGGCGGCGGGGACCGCGACGGGTTCCGCGGCGCCCGTCATGGCGGCGTGCGCCGCGGGAGCGTGGTGGGGCGCGGTGGCGGCCGTGAACAGCGTGTGCAGGGCGAACTGGCCGCCGAGGAGCCCGCCCAGGATCGTCGCGAGCGAGCGCTCGTGGCCCGCCAGCACCAGCGTCACGCCGAGGACGGCGCCGAAGCCCGTGAGCGCGGCCCAGGCCGGCACCGCCGCGCCGCCCGCCAGGGCGTGCCCGAGGGTCGCCAGCGTCGCGCACACGGTGGCGAACACCACCGCGCGTGCGGGCCGGAACAGCGGCTGCGGCGCATGGGGGCTCATGACGGCCCCCATCGTCCCATCCCCCGCGCGCTCTGCCCAGCCGCCCCCGGACATCCGCCGCCACGCCCAACATCTTGGGGTTGTGCGTTGATCGTCGACTAGATGTAGGGTTCAGTCCCGTGCTGGTCCGCCCCCGCCGTTCGCGGCGGGGGCGGCGTGAGAGGGAACCCGGTGGGAATCCGGGACTGCCCCGCAGCGGTGAGCGGGAACGACCGCCGTCATCGAGCACTGGGCCCGGCGGCCCGGGAAGCGACGGCCAGTAGGACGCCTCGGCAGAGGCGGCGCCCGCGAGTCCGAAGACCTGCCCGCACGCGAGGCCGGGAGACCGGCCTCATCGGGGGTCCGGGTCCGTCCCGGATCGACACACGTCCAGGCCTCGCGGGTGGGCCGGGGGCGGAGCGCGGCCTGCCGCCGCGCGCCGTTCGCATGCCTCCGCGAGGCGGCATGCGAGGGGAGATGCACGTGACACAGGTTCTGGCCGCGCCGCCCGCGGAGATCGCCGTCGAGGTCGAGGCGGCCTGCGAGGGGGTGCCGGGCGCCGAGGCCGCGCGGGTGCTGGCCGCGGTCCGGTCCGCGGACGGGCTGGACGCGGCGGCCCTGCGGGACCTCGCGATCGGGGAGGCCGCCGCGCTCATCCCCGCCGAGCCCGGGTACTCCAGGGTGGCCGCGCGGCTGCTCGGCGTCCGGATCCGGGAGGAGGCCGCGGCCGCCGGCGTCCGGACGTTCGCCGAGTCGGTCGCCGCCGCGCACCGCGAGGGACTCCTGGCGGACGACCTGGCCGCCTTCGTCGCCGCCGGGTCCGCCGCGCTGGACGCCCTCGTCGACGACGGCGCCGACGACCGCTTCGAGTACTTCGGGCTCCGCACGGTCTACGACCGGTACCTGCTCAGGCACCCGAGGTCGCGGCTCGTCCTGGAGCGCCCGCAGCACTTTCTCCTCCGGGTGGCGTGCGGGCTCGTCGTTCCCGACGAAGTCGGGCCGGGGGGTGTGGAGGGCCGGCCCCCCACCGGTGACATGGCGGCGGTCGAGGAGGCCGCCGAGCTGTACGCGCTGCTCAGCACCCTGTCGTACCTGCCCAGCTCGCCCACGCTGTTCAACTCCGGGGCCCGCCGCCCGCAGCTCTCGTCGTGCTTCCTGCTCGACTCGCCGCGCGACGAGCTGGAGTCCATCTACGACCGGTACGGGCAGGTCGCGCGGCTCAGCAAGTACGCGGGCGGCATCGGCGTCTCCTGGACGCGGGTGCGGTCGCGGGGCTCGCTGATCCGGGGCACCAACGGGCACTCCAACGGGATCGTCCCGTGGCTGCGCACGCTCGACTCGTCCGTCGCCGCCGTCAACCAGGGCGGCCGCCGCAAGGGCGCGGCGTGCGTCTACCTGGAGCCGTGGCACGCCGACGTCGAGGAGTTCCTGGAGCTGCGCGACAACACCGGCGAGGACGCCCGCCGCACCCACAACCTCAACCTGGCCAACTGGATCCCGGACGAGTTCATGCGCCGCGTCGAGGCCGACGCGACGTGGTCGCTGTTCGACCCGAAGGAGGTCCCCGAGCTGGTCGACCTGTGGGGCGACGAGTTCGACGCGGCCTACCGGGCGGCGGAGCGGGAGGGGCGGTTCGTCCGGCAGGTCCCGGCCCGCAAGCTGTACGGGCGCATGATGCGGACGCTCGCGGAGACGGGCAACGGCTGGATGACGTTCAAGGACGCCGCCAACCGCGCCTGCAACCAGACCGCCGAGCCCGGCAAGGTCGTCCACCTGTCGAACCTCTGCACGGAGATCCTGGAGGTGACGGGCGACCGCGAGGCCGCCGTCTGCAACCTCGGGTCGGTGAACCTGGCCGCGCACGTCGGGCCGTCCGGCGTCGACTGGGAGAGGCTCCGGTCGACGGTCCGCACCGCCGTGCGGTTCCTGGACCGCACCATCGACCGGGGCTTCTACCCGACTCCCGAGGCGGAGAAGGCCAACCGCAAGTGGCGGCCGGTCGGGCTGGGCGTGATGGGCCTCGCGGACGTGTTCTTCACGCTGCGCCTGCCGTTCGACTCGGCCGAGGCGCGCGAGCTGTCGACGCGCATCGCCGAGGAGATCGCCCTCGCCGCCTACAACGCGTCCGCCGACCTCGCCGCCGCCCACGGGCCGCTCCCCGCCTACGGCGCGACCCGCACCGCGCGCGGCGAGCTCCACCTGGACCACTTCCCGGACGCGGCGCCGTCCCGTCCCGCCGACTGGGACGCCCTGCGCGCCCGGGTCGCGGAGGTGGGCCTGCGCAACTCGCTGCTCGTCGCGATCGCGCCGACCGCGACGATCGCGTCCATCGCGGGCTGCTACGAGTGCATCGAGCCGCAGGTGTCCAACCTGTTCAAGCGCGAGACGCTGTCGGGCGAGTTCCTGCAGATCAACCGCTACCTGGTGGAGGACCTGAAGTCGCTCGGGCTGTGGACGCCGGCCGTCCGCGAGGCGGTCAAGAAGGCGAACGGGTCCGTGCAGGGGCTGGTCGACCTGCCGGAGGAGATGCTGTCGCTCTACCGGACGGCCTGGGAGCTGCCGCAGAAGGCGCTCATCGACCTCGCCGCCGCCCGCACCCCGTACATCGACCAGTCGCAGTCGCTGAACCTCTTCATGGAGACGCCGACGATCGGCAAGCTCTCCTCGATGTACGCCTACGCCTGGCGGGCGGGGCTCAAGACGACCTACTACCTGCGGTCCCGCCCGGCGACGCGGATCGCGCAGACGACGGTCGCCGCGGCCGTCTGCTCCCTGGAGAACCCCGAGACCTGCGAGGCGTGCCAGTGACCGAGCGAGCGGAAGAACAGCGGCGAGCGGAGGGGCGGGGCATGCTCCTCGACCCCGGCATGGACCTGACGCTGCGGCCCATGCGCTACCCGGACTTCTACGAGCGGTACCGGGCCGCGATCCGCAACACCTGGACGGTCGAGGAGGTGGACCTCGCCTCCGACCTGGCGGACCTCGCGCGGCTCACGCCCGACGAGCTGCACCTCGTCAACCGGCTGGTCGCGTTCTTCGCCACCGGCGACTCGATCGTGGCGAACAACCTCGTCCTCAACCTCTACAAGCACGTGAACGCGCCGGAGGCCCGGCTCTACCTCTCGCGGCAGCTGTACGAGGAGGCCGTGCACGTCCAGTTCTACCTGACCCTCCTGGACACCTACCTGCCCGATCAGGACGAGCGCGTCAAGGCGTTCGCGGCGATCGAGCACATCCCGTCCATCCGGGCCAAGGCGGAGTTCTGCTTCCGCTGGATCGACTCGCTCGGCTCCCTGGACGAGCTCCGCACCGCCGCCGACCGCAGGGCGTTCCTGCTGAACCTCATCTGCTTCGCGGCCTGCATCGAGGGGCTGTTCTTCTACGGCGCGTTCGCCTACGTGTACTGGCTCCGGTCGCGCGGCCTGCTCAACGGCCTCGCGTCCGGGACGAACTGGGTCTTCCGGGACGAGTCAATGCACATGGAGTTCGCGTTCTCGGTGGTCGACACCGTCCGGGCGGAGGAGCCCGCGCTGTTCGACGCGGAGCTGACGGCCGAGGTCGCCGCGATGATGGAGGAGGCCGTCCAGGCGGAGCTGGCGTTCGCCCGCGACCTGTGCGGGGACGGCCTGCCCGGCATGAGCGCGGACGACATGCGCGCCTACCTCGAATACGTCGCGGACCAGCGGCTCGTCCGGCTCGGCCTGCCCGCCCGCTACGGCACCGCGAACCCGTTCGCGTTCATGGAGTTGCAGGACGTCCAGGAGCTGTCCAACTTCTTCGAGCGGCGCGTTTCGGCCTACCAGATCGGGGTGGAGGGGACGGTCGCGCTCGACGAGGCGTTCTGAACCTTTCGGAACGGGCAGTCGTTGAACCGTGAGGACAAGGCCGAGGAGGAAGAACATGCCTTCCGTCATCGACCGCATCAAGCGGTTCGCCCGGAGCCCGCAGGGCCGCAAGGCGCGCGCCCGCGCGGAACGGCTCGCCCGGGACCCGCGCACCCAGGCGAAGATCCGAGGACTGCTGTCGCGCGGGCGCGGCGGCGGACGCCGCCGCTACTGACCCCACCGAGCGAAACAGGAACAGAAACCGGACCCGCCCTCGCCCCGAGGGCGGGTCCGTTCCGTGTCGCGCTCCGGACGCGCCGGTGTTGCGCATTGGACGTAACTGCAACCTGTTTGCAATAGTGGCCGTATGGCCGACTACACGCTTCCCGACCTGCCCTACGACTACGCCGCCCTGGAGCCGGCGATCACCGGCGAGATCCTGGAGCTGCACCACTCCCGGCACCACGCCGCCTACGTCAAGGGCGCCAACGACACGCTGGAGAGGCTCGCCGAGGCGCGCGAGAAGGAGCAGTACGGCGGGCTGGTCGGCCTGGAGAAGACGTTCGCGTTCAACCTCTCCGGCCACGTCCTGCACTCGATCTTCTGGGACAACCTGTCGCCGGACGGCGGCGACCGCCCGGACGGGGAACTGGCGACGGCCCTCGACGAGCACTTCGGCACGTTCGAGGCGTTCCAGAAGCAGCTCACGGCGGCGACCTCCACCGTCCAGGGCTCCGGCTGGGGCGTCCTCGCATGGGAGCCCCTCGGCAGGCGCCTCGTCGTCGAGCAGGTCTACGACCACCACGGCAACGTCGGCATGAACACGACGCCGCTGCTGGTGTTCGACGCCTGGGAGCACGCCTACTACCTGCAGTACCGCAACGTCCGGCCGGACTACGTGGAGAAGCTCTGGTCGCTCGTGAACTGGACGGACGTCCAGGCCCGCTTCGACGCGGCCCGCGCCCGACCGGAGAGCGCGGCGTCCTCCCGATAGACGGCGGCGTCGGCGCGGCGCCGCTGAGGGGCGGCGTTCACCAGGCCGGGATCGTGCTCAGAACCTTTCCTCGCGGCCCGGTGAACGCCGCTTCCGCCTTGCCGGACGCGGACGCCGAGGGTTGTGCGCGCGCCCTCGCGCAGCCGGGCGACACGGTGCGCGGTCACCGTTGTGCCCGGCCGGTGCGGCGCCGCCGCGGCCCCGCCCCTAGTCTGCTCCTTATGACCGGCGAGTACCTGTACTGGGAGAACGTCCCCACGCGGTGGAAGGACAACGACGTCTACGGGCACGTCAACAACGTCGTCCACTACTCGATGATGGACACCGTCATCAACGAGTGGATGATCCGGACCGCCGGCTTCGACCCCGCGACCTCCGGCTCGATCGCGCTGTGCGTCGAGTCCCACTGCGAGTACAAGGCCGAGGCGTCGTTCCCCGACACGATCCGTGTCGGGCTGCGCGTCGGCAAGCTCGGCCGGTCCAGCGTCCGGTGGGAGGTCGGCATGCTGCGCGGCTCGGACGGCGCGCTCATCGCCGAGGGCCACTTCGTCCACGTGTTCGTCGACCGCGGCACCCGCCGCCCGGTCGAGATCACCGGAGCCGTCCGCACCGAGATGCAGAAGCTGGTGGCCGCATGACCGCCACCCGCGCGGCCGTCCTCGTCGAGTCGGGACGCCCCGCCCCCTACGCCGCGTCCCGCCCCCTGGAGATCGCCGAACTCCGCCTCGACCCGCCCGGCCACGGCGAGCTCCTGGTCCGGATCGGCGCCGCCGGCCTCTGCCACTCCGACCTGTCCGTCATCAACGGGTCCCGGCCGCGCCCCCTGCCGATGGCGCTCGGGCACGAGGCCGCGGGCGAGGTCGTGGAGACCGGGCCGGGCACCGAGTTCGCGCCCGGCGACCACGTCGTGCTCGCGTTCGTCCCGGCGTGCGGGCACTGCGAGCGCTGCGTCGCCGGACGTCCCGCCCTCTGCGGGCCGGGCGCCCAGGCCAACGGCGCCGGGACCCTGCTCGGCGGCGGCAGGCGCTTCCGCGCCCCGGACGGCACGCGCCCCCACCACCACCTCGGCGTCTCGGCGTTCTCCGAGTACACCGTCGTCTCGTCCCGCTCCGCCGTGAGGATCGACCGCGACCTGCCCTTCGACGTCGCCGCGCTGTTCGGCTGCGCCGTCCTCACCGGCGCCGGCGCCGCCCTCCACAGCGCGGCCGTGTCGCCGGGCGACACCGTCGCCGTCTTCGGCCTCGGGGGCGTCGGGCTGTCCGCCGTCCTCGCCGCGAAGGCCGCCGGAGCCTCCACCGTCCTCGCCGTGGACGTCGTCGCGTCCAAGCGGGACCTCGCCGGGCGCCTCGGCGCCCGGCCCGTCGCGGGCGGTCCGGACGCCGTCGAGGCGATCCGCGACCTGACGTCCGGCGGCGCGGAGAAGGTGATCGACACGACGGGCGTCGTCGCCGTCCTCGAACAGGCCTACGCGGCCACCCGCCCCGGCGGAACGACCGTCACCGTCGGCCTCCCGGCCCCCGGCGCGCCCCTCACCCTGCCCGCCCTCAGCCTCGTCGCCGAGGAGCGGACCCTGCGCGGCAGCTACCTCGGCTCCTGCGTTCCCCGGCGGGACGTCCCCCGCTTCATCGCCCTGTACCGCGACGGCGCCCTTCCCGTGGACGCCCTCCTCAGCGGCCGCCTGCCCCTCGACGAGATCAACGCGGGCTTCGACCGCCTCCACACCGGCGAGGCCGTCCGCCAGCTCGTCACCTTCCCCTGAGAGGACGGCCTCAGGCGAGGACGTGGGTGGTGAGGAGCTGCTCGAAGTCGGCCTCGAAGGCCTCGTAGCGGGCGCGCAGATCGGGGCCCGGCCAGTCGGCGGGCAGCAGTGACGGCGGCAGGAGCGGGTCGTTGAGGAGGTGCCGCAGGACGGCCGCCGCGTAGGTGAAGCGCTCGGCGATCGCGGTCGCCCCGGCCAGAGCGGCGCGCAGGGCGTCGGCCTTGGCCGTCCAGGCGTCCAGGTCCCAGAGGGAGGCGGCCAGGGCCGCGGGGTCCTCCTCGGGGCGGCCCGTGAGGAAGGTGCACTGGCGGACGACGGGTTCGGGCCGCGGCCGGGTCAGGTTCGCCGGGCGCAGCCAGGTGCCCTCCCGCAGCTCGGCGAGCCGCAGCGTCGACATGGCCTGGCGCAGCGCGGCGCGGTCGGCGGCGGGGCGGCGCTCGGCGGTGATGACGGCGATCTCCCAGGCGCCGTCCCACGGGCGGGTCGGGGGGAGGCGCGCCTCGTCCTGCCGGGCCTGGCGGGCGAGGAGGCGCTCGGTGAGGGCGTACGTCCCGCCGGACTGGACGAGGTCGCCGGCGGCGACCATGCGCGACAGCGCCACCCGGATCGTCCCCTCCGCGATGCCGAACAGGTCGCCGACGCGGACGAGGTAGCGGGCCGGGAGGCGGGGCGGGTGGACGCCCAGCAGCGTGCTCAGGACGACGGACCGAGCGGTGAGCGGGCGAATCTCCAGGCTGTCCATGGCTGGTGGTGACCCTACCGGGGAGGGAGGGTGGCCTCGTCCTCAGATTACAGTCTTTTCGCCGCGTGAGCTGTAAGTGTAATGTTCGGGCCATGGCGTCTTACCTCATCGAGTCGTTCGACCGGCTCCCGTTCGGGGGCGCGGAGAAGGCGCGCCGCTACGCCACCGAGCGCTACCGGGGCGCGGCCGGCCGCAACTGGTACGACTGCGACCCCACGCTGCGGTTCCTCATGCGGCGGCACCTGGGCGACGGTTTCGGCTGGGCCGAGCCCCGGCTCAGGGAGATGGGCGCGCTGATGGGCGGCCCGATCGCCGAGCGGGCCGAGGAGACGGACCGCAACCCGCCGCGCCTGGAGAAGTACGACCGGTGGGGACGCGACATCAGCGAGGTCGTCATGCCGCCCTCGTTCGAGGCGGCGCGCCGGGACATCGTGGCGACGTCCTTCACCCGGCCCGACTTCGTGGCCGAGGCGAAGCGCGCCGGGACCGACCCCGGGCCGATGGGCGTCGCCTGGAGCTACCTGCTCGACCAGGCCGACATCGGCATGGCGTGCGCGCTCGGCACCGGCGGCGACATGGTCGTGGGGCTGACGGAGATGTTCGCGCCGGACGACGTCAAGGCGCGGGTGCGGGAGCTGTTCGCGGCCGGGGAGATGTCCGGCGAGGCCGCGCAGATGCTCACCGAGCGGTCGGGCGGCTCGGACCTCGGCGCGCTGGAGTCGACCGCCTCCCGGGAGGGCGACGCCTGGCGCCTCAACGGCTTCAAGTGGTTCGCCTCCAACGCCAACGGCTCGGCCTTCGTCGTGCTGGCCAAGCCGGAAGGGGCCGTGGACGGCGTCCGGGGCATCGCGCCGTTCCTCGTCCTGCGGGAGCGGCGGGACGGCTCGCGCAACGGCGTCCGGATCCGGCGGCTCAAGGACAAGCTCGGCACGCGGTCGGTGGCGTCGGCCGAGATCGAGTTCACCGACGCGGAGGCGTTCCTGCTGGCCCCGGCGTCGAGCGCGGGCGAGGGCGGGGACGGCAGGGGCCTGGCCCGCATGATGGAGCTGACCAACGGCGCCCGGCTCGGCATCTCGATGATGGGCCTCGGCTGCGCGCGGCGGGCCCTCGTCGAGTCGCTCTGCTACACGCGGGCGCGCGAGGCGTTCGGCGCGCCGCTGGGCGCGCAGCCGCTCATGCGCCGCAAGCTCGCCGAGCTGATCGTGGAGACCGAGGCCGTGCAGGCGCTCGTCTTCGACGGCTACCTGGGACGTCCCCGGCTGCGGCTCGGGGCCGCGCTCATCAAGCTGCGGGCCGCGCGGCTGGGCGTGACGGCCGCGAGCGACGCCATCGAGATCCACGGCGGGAACGGCTACATCGAGCAGTGGCCGGTCGCGCGGATCCTACGGGACGCGCAGGTCAACCCCATCTGGGAGGGCGGCGACAACATCCTGTGCCTGGACGTCCGCCGCGCCGTCGAGCGGCAGGACGCGCACGAGCCGTTCCTCGAACGGCTCGACCAGGCCGTCCGGCGGGCGCCCGGCGGGGACGACGAGACGGCCGCGCTGGTCGGGCAGAGCATCGGGCACCTCCGCGAGGCCATAGAGAAGTGGCGCGGGCTCGACAGGAACGTGGCCGAAGCGCGCCTCTACCCGCTCGCCCAGTACATGGCCGACGTCTACGCGGCGGCGCTGCTGCTGGAGCAGGCCGGGTGGGAGCGCGCCGATTCCGGCGAGGACCGCAAGGCGCTGGTCGCGCGGCTCTACGCTCGGAGCCACCTCGCCGACCCCGGTCCGCTGCGGGGGATCGACGACCCGGCGGACGAGCTCGAACGCTTCGACGAGCTGGCGGACGGCGCGTTCACCGACGACTAGGAGGCCGCGCGTGGCGGTACGGATCGAGCGGGACGGCCCGGTGACCACGGTGGTGATGTCCCGTCCGGCGACGCGCAACGCCGTCGACGGGCCGACGGCGCGCGAGCTGGCCGCCGCGTTCCGCGAGTTCGACGCGGACGACGGCGCGAGCGTCGCCGTCCTGTGGGGCGAGGGCGGGACGTTCTGCTCCGGCGCCGACCTCACCTCGGTCGGCACCGTCCGCGGCCCGCGCCTCGACCCGCCCCCGGCCGACGGGCCGCTCGGCTGCACGCGGATGCGCCTGTCGAAGCCGGTCATCGCGGCGGTCGCGGGCCATGCCGTCGCCGGGGGCCTGGAGCTGGCGCTGTGGTGCGATCTGCGTGTCGCGGAGGAGACGTCCACCTTCGGCGTCTACTGCCGGCGCTGGGGCGTCCCGCTCGTCGACGGCGGGACGGTCCGGCTCCCGCGCCTGATCGGCGCGAGCCGCGCCATGGACATGATCCTCACCGGGCGGCCGGTGGACGGGCGGGAGGCGTTCGAGATCGGCCTCGCCAACCGGCTCGTCCCGCTGGGCAAGGCGCGGGAGGCGGCCGAGGAGCTGGCGGCCGGGCTGGCGCGGTTCCCGCAGACCTGCCTGCGGGGCGACCGGCTGTCGGCGCTGGAGGCGGAGGGCCTCCCCGAGGACGAGGCGATCGCCGCCGAGTACCGCCACGGCCTCCGCTCCATGGAGGATGCCGTCGAGGGCGCCGGGCGGTTCGCGAGCGGACGCGGACGGCACGGCGACTTCGGCGACATCTGAGCCCCCGCGGCGCGCCCGGCGTCCTGGCGTCCGCGCCCGCCGACATGGCTCCGAAGGTCGTTGACCGAACGCAATTCGGGACCGTAGGTTCCTGAGGGGCGGCCGCCGTGAGCGAGGAGAGCGAAAGCGATGACGCTGACCGTGGAGGAGGCGGGCCTGGCGCTCGCCGACCCGAAGGCCTACGCCGACGACCGGCGGTTCCATGAGTCCCTCGCGCTGCTCCGCCGCGAGTCCCCGGTGCACCGGGTGGAGGCCCCCGGCTACACGCCCTTCTGGGGGATCACCAAGCACGAGGACGTCCTGGAGATCGAGCGCAACCACCGGCTGTTCCTCAACGCCCCGCGCCCGGTGCTCGGCACCGCCGAGTTCGACGCGCTGAACCGGCAGCGCGCGGAGCAGGGCATCGCGCTGCGCACGCTCGTCCACATGGACGACCCCGACCACCGGGTGATCCGGGCGATCGGCGCGGACTGGTTCCGGCCGCGCGCGATGCGGGCCCTGGAGCCGCGCGTCCGCGAGCTGGCCAGGCGGTACGTCGACCGGATGGTGGAGCTCGGCGGCGAGTGCGACTTCGCGCGCGAGGTCGCCGTCCACTTCCCGCTGTACGTGATCCTCTCGCTGCTCGGCCTGCCGGAGAGCGACTTCGACCGCATGCTGAAGCTCACGCAGGAGCTGTTCGGCGGCGACGACGCCGAGTTCCAGCGGGGCACGACGAACGAGGAGAAGCTCCAGGTCCTGCTGGACTTCTTCGCCTACTTCCAGGGCCTGACGGAGGAGCGCCGCAAGCACCCCACCGACGACCTCGCCTCCGCCATCGCGAACGCGCGCGTCGACGGCGAGCCGCTCAACGACTTCGACACCGCGTCCTACTACGTGATCGTCGCGACGGCCGGGCACGACACCACCAGCGCGACGATTGCCGGGGGCCTGCACGCGCTCATCGAGCACCCCGACCAGATCGAGCGGCTCCGCGAGAAGCCGGAGCTGATGCCGCTCGCCGTGGACGAGATGATCCGCTGGGTCACGCCGGTCAAGGAGTTCATGCGCACCGCCACCGAGGACTACGACCTGCGCGGCGTCACGATCCGCAAGGGCGAGGCGGTGCTGCTGTCCTACCCGTCCGCGAACCGGGACGAGGAGGTCTTCGACGACCCGTTCCGCTTCGACGTCGGCCGCGACCCGAACCGGCACCTGGCGTTCGGGTTCGGCGTCCACTACTGCCTGGGCGCGGCGCTGGCCCGCATCGAGGTCCGCGCCTTCTTCGAGGAGCTGCTGCCCCGCCTCGGCTCGATCGAGCTCGCCGGGCCGCCGGAGGGCATCGCCACGACCTTCGTCGGCGGCCTCAAGCGCCTCCCCGTCCGCTACTCCCTCGCCTAAGGAACCCCCGGTGCAGATCGAAGCCGCGGTGCTGCGCGCCGCAGACGCCCCCTACACGATCGAGTCGCTCGACCTCGCCGACCCCGGGCCCGGCGAGGTCCTCGTCAAGATCGCGGGCGCGGGGATGTGCCACACCGACCTGCTCGGGCGCGTCCCCGGCGACCTCGTCGCGAAGCCGGTCGTCCTCGGGCACGAGGGCTCCGGCGTGGTCGAGGCGGTCGGCCCCGGCGTCACCGGCCTCACCGCCGGCGACCACGTGGTCATGTCGTTCGACTCGTGCGGGGAGTGCGCCAACTGCCGCGCCGCCAAGCCCGGCGCCTGCCCGCAGATGACCGCGCTCAACATGCTCGCGATGCCGCTGGACGGGACGCCCCGCGCCACCGGTCCCGGCGGCGAGCCCGTCCACACGCGCTGGTTCGGGCAGTCGTCGTTCGCGAGCCACGCCCTCGGGACCGCCCGCAACGTCGTCCCGGTCACCAAGGACGTCCCCCTCGGCGTGCTCGGGCCGCTCGGCTGCGGCGTGCAGACCGGCGCCGCCTCCGTGCTGGTGTCGCTCGGCGTCCGCGCGGGCGACAGCATCGCGGTCTTCGGCGCGGGCGCGGTCGGGCTGGCCGCCGTGATGGCCGCGCGGATCGCGGGCGCCTCCACGATCGTCGCCGTCGACCTGCACGAGTCCCGGCTCGACCTGGCCCGCGAGCTCGGCGCCACCCACGTCCTCCACGGGGCGGACGACGACATCGCCGGCCAGATCCGGGCGATCTCCGGCGGTGAGGGCGTGCAGTACTCGTTCGACTCCACGGCCGTCCCGGAGGTCGTCTCGACGGCGGTCGCCTCGCTGCGCACCACCGGCGTCTGCGGCCTGGTCGGCGTCGGCGCCGCCGAGTACCGGCTGGACGCCAACCTCCTGCTCATGGGACGGACGGTCAAGGGCATCATCGAGGGCGACGCCGTCCCGCACACGTTCATCCCGCGGATGATCGAGATGTGGCGGCAGGGCCATT
Organism: Actinomadura sp. NPDC000929; assembly: GCF_040492065.1. Lineage (NCBI taxonomy): Bacteria > Bacillati > Actinomycetota > Actinomycetes > Streptosporangiales > Thermomonosporaceae > Actinomadura > Actinomadura sp. NPDC000929. The sequence continues at coordinate 12,746 of NZ_JBEUPA010000098.1, forward strand.
TCCCGTTCGACCGGCTGGTCACCGCCTACCCGCTCGCCCAGATCAACGAGGCGGAGGCCGACACGACGTCCGGCAAGGTCGTCAAGCCGGTACTGGTCCCGTGAGCCCTGGGCCAGGGTTCTCGAACCAGGAGGCGCTCTCGGCGTCCGCCGGGTAGTACGACTCGACGGCGACCTCGTCCAGGGTGATGTCCAGGGGAGTGCCGAACGTGGTGATGGTGGAGAACAGCCGCAGCTCCCGCCCCCCGAACCGGACGATCATCTGGATCATGACGTCGGCGTCCGAGGGCGCGTCCTCGGGCCCGGGTTCCAGCAGTTCCCGGTAGAGGGCCGCGAGGCCGGGGTCGGGCGCGGCGGCGAGCTGGCGCCTGACCCGCGACCGGAACACCGCGCGCACGTCGGCCAGGTTGACGACCAGGCGGGAGAGCCCGCGCGGGTCCAGGCCGAGCCGCAGCAGGTTGACCGGCGGCCGGAGCAGCTCGGGGTCGACCTCCGCGAGGAACGGCCCGACGGCGCGGTTGGTCATGACGATGTTCCAGCGGCGGTCGAACGCCAGCGCCGGATACGGCTCGTGCGCGCGGAGCACCCGCTCGACCGCGCCCCGGGCGGCGGACAGCGCGTCGTCGTCGAGGGGCCGTTCGGCGTACCGGGGGGCGAAGCCGGCCGCGAGCAGCAGCCGGTTGCGGTCGCGCAGCGGCACGTCGAGCTGGTCCGCGAGCCGCAGCACCATCGCGGCGCTCGGGTTGGACTTGCCCGTCTCGACGAGGCTGACGTGCCGGGCCGAGACGTCGGCCGCGATCGCGAGGTCGAGCTGGCTGAGCCGCCGATGGTGCCGCCACTGCCGCAGGAGCTCCCCGATCGTGTCCACGGTCGTCGAGATTACTCATCGTGGAACGGAACGCCATGAAATGGGAGTTCATCGACAGTCCGCGGCCACCGCCGGAACACTGCGGCCATGACCAACAAGGAAATCGTTCAGCGGGCCCTTTCCGAGCTGCTCGCCACGGGCAGCACCGAGGGGCTCCGGCCGCTGCTCAGCGAGGACTTCGTGCACCACCGGCCGGACGCCTCCTCGACCAGGGACGAATGGCTCGCCGCCGTCGAGGCGGCGCTCACCCCGCTCGCCGGCATGCAGGTCGAGATCGGCCACCTGCTGGCCGACGGCGAGCACGTCGTGCTGCACACGCGGCGGCGGATCCCGGACGGCCCGGAGATCGCGGTCGTCGACGTCTGGCGCATCGACGACGGGCTGCTCGCCGAAGCCTGGGAGATCATCGAGCCGGTGGCCCAGGCGCCCGCCAACCTCACCTGGTGGGCCCCCGCCGCGGTCTGACCCGGTAGACCTCGCGGCCGAAGCCGTCCCCGGATCCACCCGGGGGCGGCTTCAGGCGGGACAACTTCGATCCGGAGAAGTACCGGGAGACCAACTACAAGCAGCTCCGCGGCGACGACGCCCAGATCCTCGGGCGCGGGGCCAACTGGTTCAGCCAGATCGCTCTGTGGCGCTACTCCGAGGGAAAGGGACAGTTCTCCCACGGAATCGACGTCGGGCCCGGGTCGAACCTGTACCCCACCCTCAGCATGCTGGGGTACTGCCGGAAGATCACGCTCTTCGAGTACGGGGCGGCCAACGTCGAGTACCTGAGGGGCGAGGTCAAGCACCTCAGCGACTCGTGGAAGCCGTTCTGGGAGATCGTCGCGCCGTTCGTCGGCAACCGCGACTTCGAGTGGGCGTCGTGCGGGCCCACTTGGTTCTGCTCGTGTCGGGCCTGCGTTCAGACGACGCGGTGGAGGAGGTCGTCGCCGCGCGCGAGGCGGCGGCAGTTCTCCGCGGCGACCGCGAAGTAGCGGTCCCACGTCTCGCGGGTCAGCCACGCCACGTGCGGCATGACGACCACAGTGTCGAGAGCCAGCAGCGGGTTCCCCGCGTCCACGGGCTCCTTCTCGAAGACGTCCAGCCCCGCGCCGCCGAGACGTCCCGACGTGAGCGCCGCCACCAGCGCCGCCTCGTCGATCACCGCGCCGCGCGCGGTGTTCACCACGACCGCTCCCTCCGGCAGCAGCGCGAGCCTTCCGGCGTCGAGCAGGTGACGGGTCTCGTCCGTCAGCGGGACGTGCACCGAGACGACGTCGCTGGCGCCCAGCAGATCGTCCAGCTCGCGCCAGGCCGGGTCGTCGCGCCGGGGCCGCCGGGTCGTGTACAGGACGGTCGCCCCGATCGCCTCCAGCATCCCGCGCAGCAGGGTCGCGATCTCGCCGCCGCCGAGGAGCCCGACCGTCCGTCCGGCCAGCTCGCCGCCCACCAGGGACCGGCCGGCGGGCCACCCCTCCCCGCGCCGCGTCCGCGCGTCGAACGGCACGACCCGCCGCAGCGCCGCCAGCATCAGCAGCAGCGACGTCTCCGCGACGGCCTGCGCGTTGCGGCCCGGCATGTTCGCGACCGCGATCCCGCGCTCCGCCGCGGCGTCCAGATCGATGGTGTTCACGCCGGTGCCGAGCTTCTGGATCAGCCGCAGCTTCGGCGCCCGGTCCATGTCGGCGGCCGTCACCGGGCGCAGTACGTGCCAGAGCACCTCGGTGTCCGGCAGCAGCCCCGCGAACCGCGCGTCGTCCTGCTCCGAGCAGCTCACGATGTCGAGACCGGGCTCCTCATGATCCATGTCGTAGTGCAGCAGCACCCGCACGCCGTCCCCCTTCCCTCGCCGCGACCCCGGCGTCACCGCCCGGCGTCCCCCGCGATTATCGTGCGGATGGTGAGCAGGAATGGGACAGAAGCGAGCGCCTTGCCGGTGGACCTGCCGATCGTGCAGGCCCCCATGGCGGGCGGGCCGTCGACGCCGGAGCTGGCCGCCGCCGTCTCGAACGCGGGCGGCCTCGGCTTCCTCGCCGCCGGCTACAAGACGACCGAGGCCATGCGCGCCGACATCGCCGCCACGCGCGAGCTGACGTCCCGCCCGTTCGGGATGAACGTCTTCATGCCGTCCCTGGACGAGATCGACCCGGCCGAGGTCGCCGCCTACCGCGACCTCCTCGCCCCCGAGGCCGCCCGCCTCGGCGTGGAGCCGGGCACCCCGGGCGCCCGCGACGACGACTACGACGCGAAGATCGCCGACCTGGTGTCCGACCCGCCCGCGGTCGTCAGCTTCACGTTCGGCTGCCCCGCCCCGGACGTCATCCGCGCCCTCAAGGACAGGGGCGCGACCGTCGTCGTCACCGTGACCTCCGTGGACGAGGTCCGCCACGCGTCCGCCGCCGACGCGCTCTGCCTCCAGGGCCCGGAGGCCGGGGGCCACCGCGGCTCGTTCACCAACACCCTCCAGGACTCGCTGCCGTTGCGCGCGCTGGTCCCGGCCGTCCGCGGGATGACCCGGCAGCCGCTCATCGCCGCCGGGGGCCTGGCCACGGCCGCCGACGTCGCCGAGGTCCTCTCCCTCGGCGCCGTCGCCGCCCAGCTCGGGACGGCGTTCCTGCGCTGTCCGGAGAGCGGTGCCAGCGACGTCCACAAGGCCGCCCTCACCGACCCCCGCTACACCTCGACCGCGATGACCAGGGCGTTCAGCGGACGTCCCGCGCGCGGGCTGGTCAACCGGTTCCTCACCGAGCACTCGGGAGACGCCCCCGCCGCCTACCCGGACGTCCACTACGTGACGGCGCCCTTGCGCCGCGCGGCGGCGGCCCAAGGCGACCCCGAGGGCGTCAACCTCTGGGCAGGGGAGTCGTTCCGGGAGACGACCGAAACCCCCGCCGCCGCCCTGGTGGAGTCCCTCGCCCCCGCCTGATGCCCGACCTCGCGATCCTCCGCCGGAGGGTTCGTCGTCACCCGGCGCGAGGAGCCCCCGATTGAGGGGCCGACCGCCTGACTACGCTTCGGCGCCCCAGTCCCACATGGCCTGGAGCACCGGCCCCAGGCGGCGGCCCCGCGCGGTGAGCGCGTACCGCGTGCGCGGAGGCCAGCCCGCCTGCCTCTCCCGTTCGAGCACGCCCGCCTCGGCGAGCTGCGCCAGCCGGTCGGCCAGCACCTTGTCGGACAGGGTCGGGAGGGCCTGCCGCAGCTCGCTGTACGAGCGGTCGCCCCGCAGGAGCTCGCGGACCACCAGCGTCGTCCAGCGCCCGCGCAGCGCGTGCAGGGTGATCTCCACCGGGCAGGACGGCGTGGGCTCCGCCGCGCCCGCGCGCGGATCGTCGGGCAGCCCCGGATGGCTGACCGTTTGGTGAGTCACGAGAGCGCCTCCTAGCGTTTCGCGTCCTGGACCTGTCTACCTGGAAGGACGACGATGCGCCCATTGGCCGAACGCCCCGAGGACGTCGCGCCCGTCTTCGCCGACCGTTTCAACAGCGGCGACGCGGCGGCGGTCGCCGAGCTGTACGAGGAGGGGGCGGTGTTCGTCCCCGCACCGGGCACGCCGCTGACCGGCGCCGACGCCCACGCCGCCAACGCCCGCTTCATGGCCCTCGGCCTGCCGATCAGGGTCGCTCCGCGCCACGTCTACTCCGCCGGCGACCTCGCCCTGCTGATCGTCGACTGGGTGATCGAAGGCGAGGGGGCCGAGGGCCCGGTCCGCATCGAGGGCACCGCCACCGACGTCGCCCGCCGGGGCCCGGACGGCCGCTGGCGCTACGTCCTCGACAACCCCTTCGGCACGGCCGCCTCCGGCGCGTAGGGCGGCCATGGGCAGCCGCGTCGCGGTTCACGGCGTCCGCTGTAAGGGTTGAGGTGCGTGAAGTAATTACGTCACTCTTGTCCCATGGACCAGGACGGACGCCGCACCGGGGTGCGGCAGGCGGTGGAAGGCGACGTCGCGGAGCTCGTGCGGCTGCGGGCGCTGCTCTTCGAGGATCTCGGCGGGGAGTTCTTCGCGCCGCCGGCCGGGGACGACGGGTGGCGGCACACCCTCGCCACGGTGCTGAAGGAGCAGCTGACGGCGGACACGGTGCGGATCCTCGTCGTGGACGGCGACGGCGACGGCGGCCTGGCCGCGTGCGGGATCGGGACCTTCGAGCAGCGGCTGCCCGGTCCGCACCTGCCCAGCGGCCGCCTCGGCCAGGTGATCGGCGTGGTCACCGATCCGGCGCACCGGCGCCGCGGCCACAGCCGCGCGATCATGCACGGCCTGCTCGACTGGTTCCGGGAGCGCGACGTCGCGCGCGTGGACCTGCACGCCTCCCGCGACGGCGAGCGCCTCTACCGCGACCTCGGCTTCGTCGACCACCCTGACCCGGCGCTGTACTGGCGCCCTTGAGGCAGCGCCCTGACCAGGTGTTCCGTGCGCGGCGACGTCTCTGGGAAGAAATACGGGGGGACGTGTCGATCCAAGCCGTCCTCCGTTCGACCTAGGGATGAGAGGGCCCCGCGGAGGGGCCCGGACGCACACGGAGACAGAGCGATGAAGTACATGCTGATCATGCGGGCGACGGACGAGGCGTACGCGGGCATGGCGGACACGGACCCCGCCGAGATGATCGAGACCGTGGGCCGGTTCAACCAGGAGCTGATCCAGGCCGGGGTGCTGCTCGCCGCCGAGGGGCTCGACGACCCGTCCGAGAGCGTGGTCGTCGACCACTCCTCCGAGCCGCCCGTCGTCACCGACGGCCCGTACGGCGAGACGAAGGAGCTGTTCGGCGGGTTCTACATCCTCGACGTGGCCTCGAAGGAGGAGGCCGTCGAGTGGGCCCGGCGGGCGCCGGCCGGTCCCGGCTTCAAGACCGAGATCCGCCGCGTCCCCACCATCGACGAGTTCCCGCAGGACAACGAGTGGATCCGGAAGGAGCGGGCCTGGCGCGAGGCCACCGGCCAGCTGTGACGGGCGACCCCACCGGCCGCGAGGCCGTCGCCGCCGTCTGGCGGATCGAGTCGGCGCGGATCGTCGGCGCCCTCGCCCGCTACACCGGCGACTTCGCGCTGGCCGAGGACCTCGCGCAGGAGGCGCTGGCCGAGGCGCTCGTGACCTGGCCGCGCGACGGCGTCCCCCGCAACCCGTCGGGGTGGCTGCTCACCGTGGGGCGGCGGCGCGCGATCGACGCGTTCCGCCGCCGCTCCGCCCTCGACGAGCGGTACGCCGCCCTCGCCCACGACCTGGACGAGGGCGGCGCCGCCACCGGACGCCCGCCCGAGAAGGACGACGACGTGCTCTGGGACCCCGACCGGATCGACGACGACGTGCTCGCGCTCATGTTCGTCTCGTGCCACCCCGTCCTGTCGCGGGAGGCGCGGATCGCGCTGACGCTGCGCGTGGTCGGCGGCCTGACCAGCGACGAGATCGCCCGTGCCTTCCTCGTCCCGACCGCGACCGTCCAGGCCCGGATCACCCGCGCGAAGAAGACGCTCGGCGCGGCCCGGGTGCCGTTCGAGGCGCCGGCGGCCGGGCAGCGGGCCGAGCGCCTCCCCTCCGTCCTCAACGTCGTCTACCTGATCTTCACCGAGGGCTCGACGGCGAGTTCGGGCGGAGAGCTCATCCGGTTCGACCTCGCGGGCGAGGCGCGGCGGCTGGCCCGCGTCGTGGCCCGGCTGATGCCGGACGAGCCGGAGGCGCACGGCCTGCTGGCGCTGCTGGAGCTGACCGCCGCGCGCTTCCCCGCCCGCACCGCCCCGGACGGCGAGCCGGTCCTGCTGGAGCACCAGGACCGCACCCGCTGGGACGGCGCCGCGATCCGCCGGGGACGCGCCGCCCTGTCCCGCGCCGAGAAGGCGGGCCGCGGCCTGGGCCCCTACGGCCTCCAGGCGGCGATCGCCGAGTGCCACGCCCTCGCCCCCTCGGTCGCCGAGACCGACTGGGACCGCATCGTCCTCCTCTACGAGGCGCTGGGCCGCCTGGCCCCGTCTCCCGTGGTCGACCTCAACAGGGCCGTGGCGGTTTCGATGGCGAACGGCCCTGCCGCCGCGCTCGCGATCGTCGACGACCTGGCGGCCTCAGGCGCCCTGGCGAACTCCCACCTGCTCCCCAGCGTCCGCGGCGAACTCCTCACCCGCCTGGGCCGCCCCGACGAAGCCCGCACGGAACTGGAACGAGCCGTCGAACTCGCGGCCAACGACCGCGAGCGCGCCCTCCTCCGGCACAAACTCGCCGCCCTCTCCTGAAGGGAGACCGGTCAGAAGAGGCCGGGCATGTAGGGGGCGCCGTTCGCGCGGACTCCGCGCGCCACGGCCGTCGCCCTCGCCTCACCCCGCGGATGCCCGGCCTGCCCGGCCCTGCGGAAGTACTGCTCGGCCCCGGCCATGTCGTCCTTGTGCTCGCAACGGACCCCGAGGTTGAACAGGGAGTCCGGGTCACCCGCAGCCGCGCCCTTCTCCCACCACTCGTCGGCCTCCTCCCGTCGGCCCTGGGAGTACAGGTGATTGGCGAGGGCACTGAGCGCACGGCCGTCGCCCTCCTCGGCGGCGCGCCGCAGCCATTCCTCGGACTCCTCCGCCTGCCCCATCTCCCCGAGCGCCAGACCGAGGTTGGTCATCGAACCGGCGCGCCCTGCCTCGGCCGCGATGCGGAACTGCTCGGCGGCTCCCTGCACGTCACGACGGCGGATGAGCAGCAGCCCGAGATTGTGCCGAGCGTCGACCTCCCCCGCCTCGGCCGACGTGCGGTACCAGCTTTCCGCCTCCTCGTCCCGTCCCTGGCCCGAGCAGAGGATGCCGAGATTGAGCTGCCCGACCCGGTCGCCCGCGTCGGCCGCCGCCCGCCACCACCGCTCGGCCTCGGCCTCGTCCCGCTCCACGACCAGGATGCCGAGCTTCAGCATGGCGTCGACATGCCCCGCCTCAGCAGCCACCCTGAACAGCCGCTCGGCCTCCCGCACCTGCCCCTGCTCCTGGAGCGACTTCGCCTCCAGGAACTCGGCCTCTCCACGTCCTGACTCCATACCGTCCCCTTTCACGATCACCCAGATCCGATCATCCCGGCTCCAGAACGGTTCCCTCCGTCCGCCGGACGGGACGAGGCGAGGGCCGCCCGTTGGTCGGGCGGCCCTCGTTTCTACGAGCGGGAGGTCAGGGGCGTTGGCCGGGCTCGTCCACGACGCCTGCGGTCAGGCGGACGGACTGGCTTTCGACGGCGCCCTTCAGGAAGCGTCCCCCGTCCGGCATGGTGTGGTCCCGGGCGACGGTGGTGCGGTGGCCCCGGTAGGCGTAGGTGGACGGGTCCAGGAGGATCTCGTCCTTCGCCCAGCCCTCGATGAGGAACGAGACCGAGACCGCCGTGTGCCCCGCCCCGTCCTTGGCCGCCCGGTCCACGGTGACGCCGGGGATCTTCGCCATCGCGCGGTAGGCGGCGGCGGTCTGCGCCGGCGGCAGCACGCCGTTGTTCAGCAGCAGTGACCCGAGCAGCTGGAACGCGCCCCCGTTCGGGTCGGCCGGTGTCTTCTGCTTGCGGGCCCAGGCCAGCATCCCGTCCGGGTCGGTGGGCAGCTTGGCGACGGTGGCGTAGTCGATCGGCGGCGTCCCCCCGCCCGTGGCGGAGGTGACGAGCTTGCCGTGGTCGTACAGCGCCATGCGCTTGCCGTCCGCCCGGACCCAATTCCGATCGACCTGCGTCTTCAGCGGCGAACCGGGCTTGACGATCTGGCCGCGGCCAGGGACGCCGCTGCGCCGGTAACGGGTCTCGGTGTAGACCCACTGGCCGGGACGCGGCGCGGTGAACGGCTGCTTCAGCGCGAACGTCGCGGCGACGTTCAGCACCTGCTGCGCCTCCGTCGCCGCCACGGGCGCCGGGCGGTGCGTGCCGCCGCCGCTCGTGGCGACGGCGGTGCCGGCGATGAGCGCTCCGGCGACGCCTCCCGCGGCGACGAGGCGGAACGTCGTCCGGCGGGACGGGCCGGTGCGGCGGGCCGTGGACGCGGTGATCCGCTCGAAGGCGGCGCGTCCGGCCGGGTCGTGGGCGGCGCCCTCGAAGGCGCCGGGCGGGCAGGGGTCGGCCGGGGCCATGAGGCGGCGCACTTCGTGGAGGTCGTTCATACCTGGGGGCTCCTTTGCAGCGGGGCGGCGGACGCGGGACGGTCGGCGGCGTCGATCTCGGCGAGGGCGGCGGTCAGGCGGCGCCGGGCGCGGTGCAGGCGCACGGAGAACGCCTTGACCGAGCAGCCCGCCGCGGTCGCCGCCGCCTTCGCGTCGAGGCCCTCCCAGCCGACGAGCTGGAGGACCTCCCGGTCGCGGTCGGACAGGCGGCCGAGCGCGGCGGCCATGCGGCCGCCCTCGGCCAGGCCGGACGCCACGTCGGCGGCGGGCGCGCGCGGAGCGTCGCCGCGCAGCCGGTCCCACAGCCGGGTGCGGCGCCGGCGGCCCCGCATCTCGTTGGCGAGGACGTTGCGGGCGACGTTCAGCAGCCACGGGAACGTGCGGTCCGGCGGGATGTCGCCGCGCCGCCGCCAGGCGACCAGGAACGTCTCCGCGGCGATGTCCCGAGCCGTCTCGTGGTCGATCCGCCGCGCCGCGTACCTGAGCACATCGTCGTAGTGCGCGTCCCACAACCGGGTGAATCCCCCGTCTGGATCGGGCACGCCGGCTCCCTTCTCTCGGGTCGGTGTCGCCCAGAGATGTCCGGCAGGGCCGCTTCGCTTACACCTGTGCGTCGCGGAGGCTCAGGATGTAGGTCGCGGTGAGGGCGACGGCGCGGTCTTCGTCCTGGGACAGGTCCGCGAGGGCGCGGGATGCCGTGGGGCCCGGGATGTCGGCCAGCGCCTGGGTCAGCCGTCGGCGGGCGGACGAGTCGGCGGTGCCTTGGGCGAGGTGGTCGACGAGGCCGGCGGCGATCTGTTCCGCCAGCGCGGGACGGCTCGCCAGGGCGCTCAGGGCGTCGGCCGCGTCGACGTCGTTCGCCTCCTCGACGATCATGTCGATCAGCGTCGGGACGGCATCCTCCCCTCCCCGGGTCCCGAGCGCGAGGGCCGCGTGCCTGCGGACCACGACGTCCGCGCTCGCGAGGGCGTCCCGCAGGAGTGCGGTCGCCCCGTCGCCCTGTAGCTCGGCGATCGCCCGGACGGCCCGTCTCCGCACCTCGGCGGCCGGTGAGGCGAGGCCCTCCGCCAGCGGCGCCAACGCGCTGTCGCCCGATCGCGCCAGAGCCCATCGGAGGGCTCCGGCGACGTTCGTGTCCGTCTCGCTCAGGGCCGCCTCGACCAGTGCCTCCACCGGCACCTCTTCGACCGAGGACAGGGCCGCGCGCTGGCGCTTCCCGGCGCTTTCCGACCCCAGCGCCTGGAGGAGCGCGACGATCTGGAGGACGTCCTCCCAGCCGGCGGGTTCCGCGGCGTCGATCCGGCGGAGCCGCGTGAGCAGCTCCGTCTCGCGGGCGATGCGTTCCCGCGTCCGGTGGACGAGGCCGGCGACGAGCTCCGCGGGCGCGAAACCGGGGTCGTCGAGCGCGCGCCCGACCTCACGCAGCGACAGCCCCAGCGACCGCAGGCTCTCGATGTGGAAGATCCGCCGGATGTCGTCAGCGGAGTACTCGCGGTAGCCCGCGCCGGTACGGCCCGTCGGGCGCAGCAGGCCGAGCGACTCGTAGTGCCTGAGCATGCGGGCGCTGACCCCGGACCGCCGCGCCACGTCACCGATCAACACCGCCCGTCACTCCTCCTGCCCGTTCGCGCCGAGGACCATGATGCGCTTCGCCTCCTCGATCGCGAACTCGAACCCCGCGTCGGGGTCGCGGAGCAGCCTTTCCGTGGCGATCGCGTGCACGCGCACGCCCGGGTCGGGGTTCGCCTGAGCGGCGCGCAGCACCGGCAGGATCACCTCGCCGAGGGCGATCAGCGCGCGGCTGAGGCTCTGCCGCATCGCGCGGTCACCGCGCCCGAGCTGGGACGCCAGCACCGCCGCCAGCTCGGGCCGCTCGTCCTCGGGCGCGAGCACGACCGCCGCTCGCCAGGCGCTCCGCGCCACCTCGTCGTCGGCGCCGGTCAGGAGCTCCCGCGTGATCGCCGGCCACGCCCGCGGGTCCCCGACCTTGGACAGGGTGTGCAGGGCCTGGCTGCGGGCCTGCGCGTGCTCCGAGCCGAGTTCCTCGACGAGCCTCGGAACCGTCGTCGACGACGGGTGGCGGGTCAGCGCCCAGGTGAGCATGTCGCGCACGAAGAACTCCGGTTCGACCGCGCACCGTTCGAGGAGCTTCTCGACGAACGCCGGATCCGGGGCCGTGCCGACCGCCATCGCCGCGCGCAGCCGCACCGACGCGTCGCCGTTCTCCAGCGCCCGGAAAGCCCGGTCCGTATCCGGCATGGTCATCGTGACCACCTCCCTGGTCGCAGTGAAGAGCCTGTCACCGTGTCAAGGTCAAGCGCGTCCACGACCGGGCGGGGTGCCCTACGGTCTTCTTCACACGGCCCGCCGGTTTGAGTCGGGGGACGGTGTGAAATAACAGCATTTGATTACTCTCGGGGGGAACTCGTGCGCACGCTGTTGAACGTCCTCTGGCTGGTCCTGGCGGGCTTCTGGATGGCGATGGGCTACGTGGTCGCCGGGTTGATCTGCTGCATCCTCATCATCACCATCCCGTTCGGCATCGCCTCGTTCCGCATCGCGGGCTTCGCCCTGTGGCCGTTCGGCCGGACGACCGTCCCCCGGCGGGACGCGGGCGCGGGCTCGCTCATCGGGAACATCATCTGGATCGTCTTCGCGGGGTGGTGGCTGGCCCTCGGGCATCTCGTCACCGGCGTCCTGCTCTGCATCACGATCATCGGGATCCCGTTCGGCATCGCCAACTTCAAGCTGATCCCGATCTCGCTCACCCCGCTGGGCCAGGAGATCGTCCCGTCGGACCGCACCGCGACCTTCTGAACGCCCCCCTTCCGAGGGCTTCACGGGCCCGGGCGGGACGGTTACCCTCTAACTGGCGTCCACGCCGGTCGTACGTGCCTTGCTCTGGGAGAGTCCCCACGGGACTTGTTCGGCTCTTGCACCGGCTCCTCTGTGTCCCGCTCAGCTGAGGAGTCGTCCCCCCCGTGAAGCCCAAGCACGCGCACTTCGAGCGCAGACCCTCCAGACGCGCGGCCGGAGCCGCGCTGGCCTCCGCCGCCGCGGCGGCCGTCCTGTCCTTCGGCACGCTGGTCGCGGTCTCCGCGCCCTCGTCGGCCCAGCCCGCGTCCGCGATCGCCTGCACGTATCCGGCCTGGGCGGAGGGCACCTCCTACAAGGTCGGCGACAAGGTCGTCTACACCGGCCGCGGCTACGAGGCGATCGTCGCCCACACCGCCTACCCGGGCGCGAACTGGAACCCCGCCTCCACCCCCACGCTGTGGCGCGAGCTCGGCACCTGCGACACGACGGGACCGCCGACGACGCCGCCCACCACCCCGCCCACCACGCCGCCCACGGACCCGCCGACCACCCCGCCGCCCGGCGGGAACGAGACCTGCGCGGTGAGGTCCAAGCCCGCCGGCAAGATCCTCCAGGGCTACTGGGAGAACTGGGACGGCGCGTCCAACGGCGTCCACCCGCCGTTCGGCTGGACGCCGATCGACAACCCGGTGATCAGGCAGCACGGCTACAACGTGATCAACGCGGCGTTCCCCGTCATCCGCTCGGACGGCACCGTCCTGTGGGAGGACGGCATGGACTCGACGGTCAAGGTCTCCACCCCCGCCCAGATGTGCGCGGCGAAGGCCGCGGGCGCGACGATCCTGATGTCGATCGGCGGCGCCGCCGCGGGCATCGACCTCAGCTCCAGCGCCGTCGCCGACCGGTTCGTCCAGACGGTCGTGCCGATCCTGAAGAAGTACAACTTCGACGGGATCGACATCGACATCGAGACGGGCCTGTCGGGCAGCGGGAACATCAACCAGCTGTCGGCGTCGCAGTCCAACCTGATCCGCATCATCGACGGCGTGCTCGGCCAGATGCCGTCCAACTTCGGGCTCACGATGGCACCGGAGACCGCCTACGTGACCGGCGGAAGCGTCACCTACGGCTCGATCTGGGGCGCCTACCTGCCGATCGTCAAGAAGTACGCGGACAACGGCCGGCTGTGGTGGCTGAACATGCAGTACTACAACGGCAGCATGTACGGCTGCTCGGGAGACTCCTACTCCGCCGGGACGGTCGAAGGCTTCGTGAAGCAGACCGAGTGCCTGAACAACGGCCTCACCGTCCAGGGCACCACCATCAAGGTCCCGTACGACAAGCAGGCCCCGGGCCTTCCGGCGCAGCCGGGCGCGGGCGGCGGCTACATGTCGCCCGGCCTCGTCGGCCAGGCGTGGAACCACTTCAACGGCCAGCTGAAAGGCCTGATGACCTGGTCGATCAACTGGGACGGGTCGAAGAGCTGGACGTTCGGCGACAACGTCCGCGGCCTCCAGGGACGCTGACGGCGTGACCGCGGGGCGGGCCCGGCGGCGTCCGCCGGGCCCGTCCCACCCGGCCCGCCGGCCTTGACATTGACGGCGGTGTCAAGGAGTACCGTCGCCCGTGAAGGCGAGGAGGGCCGATGCGGATCGGGGAACTGGCCGCCCGCGCGGGCGTGAGCACCCGCATGCTGCGCTACTACGAGCAGCAGGGGCTGCTGCCGGCGCGGCGCGCGGCCAACGGCTACCGCGAGTACGAGGAGTCCGACCTGCGGCTCGTCGCGCAGATCCGCGCGCTGCTGGAGACGGGCTTCACGCTGGACGACACGCGCCCGTTCGTCGACTGCCTGCGCGCGGGCCACGCCGACGGCGCGGCCTGCCCGGAGTCGGTCGCCGTCTACCGGCGCGGGCTCGCCGCGATCGACGCGGAGATCCGCGCGCTCCTCCGGCGCCGCGCCGAGGTGGCGGAGCGGCTCGCCCGAGCCTGCCCCGGCTGCGCGCCGGGCCCGGCCGGCGCGCGCCCGGCGCCGGGTCAGGAGGTCCAGGCGGTGCCGGTCAGGCGCTCGTAGACCTCGACGTAGCGGGCGCGGGTGGCCTCCACGACCTCGTCGGGGATGGCGGGGCCGGGCGGGGTGCGGTCCCAGTCGAGCGTGCTGCTCCAGTCGCGCACGAACTGCTTGTCGAGGGAGTGCTGCGGACGGCCGGGCACCCACTGGTCGGCGGGCCAGAAGCGGGACGAGTCGGGCGTGAGCACCTCGTCGCCGAGGACGAGGGAGCCGTCGGCGGCGCGGCCGAACTCCAGCTTGGTGTCGGCGATGATGATGCCGCGCTCGGCGGCGAGGGCCGCGCCGCGCCGGTAGATCTCCAGGGTGACGTCCTTGAGGCGGGCGGCGGTGTCGTCGCCGATCTCGCGGACCACGTCGTCGTAGGTGATGAACTCGTCGTGGCCCTCGGCGGCCTTGGTGGTCGGCGTGAAGATCGGCTCAGGCAGCCGGTCCGCCTCGACCAGGCCGTCGGGCAGGGAGACGCCCGACACCGTGCCCGACTTCTGGTACTCCTTCAGGCCGAGCCCGGCGAGGTGCCCGCGCGCGATCCACTCGACGGGGAGCATGTCGAGGCGGCGGCAGCGGATGGCGCGCCCGGCCCACTCCTCGGGGACGTCGGTGGCCGAGACGACGTGGTTCGGGATGATGTCGGCGAGCCGCTCGAACCACCAGAGGGACAGCTGCGTGAGGATCTTCCCCTTGTCCGGGACCGGGGTCGGAAGGACGACGTCGTAGACGCTCACCCGGTCCGACGCGACGAGGATCAGCTCGTCGCCGTCCGCGTAGACGTCCCTGACCTTGCCCGAGTGGACCAACTCCATGACGCTCCCCATCTAGCCGCCGTGCCGGTAGGAGTCTTCCACAGCGCCGCCCCGCCACCTGCGGCGGCTCCGCCTCGCCGGGCCCGTCACGTCAGTCCTCGACGAACACCCGCACGCTGTCGAGGGTGCTGTCGGCCGCGTCCGGGACGACCATCCCGGCGGCGACGCCGGAACGCAGGTACTCCATGACCGGGGCGTTGATCCGCTCGCCGGGCAGCACGGCCGGGATGCCGGGCGGGTACGGGGTCAGCATCTCCGCGCTGACGCGGCCGACGGCGTCGGCGGCGGGCACCTGCTCGGCCGGGCCGAAGAACGCGTCCCGGGGCAGCACGACGAGTTCGAGCCGCAGGTCCCCGGGGGACGGCACCTCGACCGCCGGCGCCCCGCGCAGGTCGTCGAGGTGGTCGTGGAGGTCGCGCAGCGCGCCGAGCAGCATCCCCGCCGTCTCCTTGTCGTCGGCGAAGGTGAACTGCGCGCTGATCCGCCGGTGGTCGGACAGGTGCATGTTGACGCGGTGGTGCTCCCGCAGCCAGTCGGCGGCCCGGTAGCCGGTGACGCCGAGGCCGGCGATGTCGATGACGAGGGGCAGCGGGTCGAAGTCGTGGGCGAGCCCGGGGCCGGTGAACTCCTCCCGGCCCTGGACCTCGAAGCCGTCGAGGGCCGCGATCTGCGAGCGCGCGTCGGCCGCCAGGCCCAGCGCGTCCTGCAGCAGGGCGCGCCCGTGCTCCACCATCTGCCGCCGCCACGCGTCCAGGCCCGCGTAGATCAGGACGGACGGGCTGGTCGTCCCGAGCAGGTCCTCCCGGGCCCTGAGGACGGCCGGGTCGACCAGGTCGCCCTGCTGGTGGAAGACCGACCCCTGCTCCAGCCCGGCGCCCATCTTGTGGACGCTCGTCACGCACACGTCGGCGCCGGCGTCCATGGCCCAGGTCGGCAGGTCCTCGTGGAACGGCGGGTGCGCGCCCCACGCCTCGTCCACGATGAGGGGCTTGCCGTGCTTGTGGCAGACGGCGGCGATCGCGGACAGGTCGGCGCACGTCCCGTAGGGCGTCGGGCTGGTGACGAGGGCGCCGCGCGCGTCGGGGTGCTCCCGGAACCGCGCCGCGAACGCCGAGGGCGAGGGCGGGTGGGCCAGGTGCCGGTCCGCGTCCCACTGCGGCTCGACCCAGATCGGGCGGACTCCGGAGAGGATGAGTCCTGAGACGACCGACTTGTGGGCGTCCCGCCCGACCAGGAGCTTCTCGCCCGGGCCCGCGACCGACAGCATGGCGCTCTTCACCGACAGGGAGCTGCCGCAGGTCGAGAAGAACGCCTGCTCGGCGTGGACGGCGTCGGCCATCAGCTCCTGGGCGCGCTCCAGCACCTTGTGGTTCGACTCCCGGTCGTCGAGGCCGGAGATGGCGAGGACGTCGGAGCGGAAGACCGCGTCGCCCAGCACCTCGCGGGCGCGCGGGTCGGCGCCGCGGCCCTGCTTGTGGCCGGGCGGGGTGTAGGGGAGCTGCTGCTCGCGGTGGTAGGCGGCGAGGGCGTCCAGGACGGGGGCTTCCGAGTGGTCCATGCGGGTCGTGTTCCCGGGCGTCTCCGGCTGTAACGCGGAGCGTTCCCGGTGCCCCGGGGGAT
The DNA here is from genome assembly GCF_040492065.1 of Actinomadura sp. NPDC000929. Classification (NCBI taxonomy): domain Bacteria; kingdom Bacillati; phylum Actinomycetota; class Actinomycetes; order Streptosporangiales; family Thermomonosporaceae; genus Actinomadura; species Actinomadura sp. NPDC000929. Next base: position 28,991 of record NZ_JBEUPA010000098.1, read on the forward strand.
AGTTCCGGCCGTAGTAATACAAGTTTGGACGAATGGGGCAGCGGTCTCCGGGTACGGCGGGCGTGAACGCGTACAGGGAGTTTTGCTTATGAACAACCGCGTATCGCCCGAGGTGGAGCTGGCGTGGGAGGACTTCCACCGGCTCGTGAACATGACCTCCGACGAACTGCGCACCTGGTTGCTCACGGACGCGTCCGGCGAGGAGGCGTTCCCGGCCGATGGCCCCGGCCCCGGGGTGTCGGAGCTGGGCGCCCGCGTGGTGGACGTGCTGCGCAAGCGGAAGGTCGACCTGACCGAAAGCGACGGGGAGGTGATGCAGGAGGTCGTCGACTACGTGGAGGACCGCCTGGAGCACCGACCGCCGAACGCGGAACGGGACGAGGAGTGGCGCCACGCGCTGATGAGCGTGGGGCACGACCCGCTGCGTCCCGAACCGTCCAGCGCTTAGGAGGCGAGCACATGCCGAACCCGCAGCAGCCCGAGATCCGGCGGTCCGGGAGGACCGCGGTGACGGACGAACCGGCGCCCGAGGCCACCGACCCGAAGTCGACGAGGGCCAAGGGCCACGCGCACGGCACCGACAAGGGGGACAGGGGCGGCGGCAAGGGCGGCGGAACGCCGCCGGACCAGAAGCCGCCGCACCCCGCCTAGCAGCAGGCCGGAGGCCGCCCCGGAGAGAGTCCGGGGCGGCCTCCCGTCTGCTGCCGCCCGGCCGGCGCGCGCCGGCCGGGGCGGTCCGGCCGATGGACAACGGAAGAGGGAGGGGTGGTACGAGGGTGTTCGAATTGTCCCCCGGGCAGGGTTGGGTGGAGATCGGCGAGCTGCTGCTCGCCATGGTGCTGTCGGCCGCGATCGGACTGGAACGAGGGCTGCGCAACAAGAGCGCGGGACTGCGCACGCACACCCTCGTCGGCGTCGGCGCGGCCCTGTTCATGCTGGTCAGCAAGTACGGCTTCGAGAACGTCCCCGGGAACGTCTCGCTGGACCCCTCCCGGGTGGCGGCGCAGATCGTGTCCGGCATCGGCTTCATCGGCGGCGGGCTGATCTTCGTCCGCCGGGACGCGGTGCGCGGGCTCACGACCGCCGCCGTCGTGTGGGTGACGGCGGCCGTCGGCATGGCGGCCGGCGGCGGACTGCCGGTCCTCGCGGTGGCGGTCACCGCGATCCACTTCCTCGTCGTCTACGGGCTCAGCGGGTTGACGAAGAGGCTCCCGCTGGAGCGCTACCGCCGGGCCGGGGTCGCGCGGCTGCGGATCGTCTACGGGGACGGGCGGGGCGCGCTGCGGCAGGTCCTGATGGAGGCCACGCGGCGCGACTTCGTGATCCTGGAGGTCCACGTCGACCGCGACCACCTGCCGGACGACTCCGACCGCGGCCGCGACGAGCGCCGGGACCGGCGCGAACCCGACCGGCGGCGCCCCGGCAACGCCGTGGTGACGCTCACGCTGGAGGGGACGGGCTCGGTCCCGGAACTCGCCGCGGTCCTAAGCGAACTGCAGGACGTCGTCGGCGTCACGGTCGGGGCCGACCGCGACGACGACAGCGAGTGAGGGGCACGGCGCCCCGGGCGGCTCAGGGGACCTCGGTCTGCGGGCTGTAGCCGTCGTCCTCCCCGCCCGGGGCGTCGGCCTCGGCGTTCGGCGGGTCGGTGGGGCCGGGCGTGTGCTCGCCCCCCACGTCGGCGTCGTCCTCCTGCGGAGCCCCCGCCTCGGCGCGCCGGTCGGCGAGCGGCTTGTCCTCGTCGTTCTTCCGGTGGGTCATCGCACCTCCTCAAGGGAGGGACGGCCCGGCGGGGCCGCCCCCGGGACGGTCAGCCGCGCGCCTTGCCGATGGCGTCGCGGACGCGGTCGACGACGGCCGCCACCGGCCCGACCGCGAGGTTCTTGGTCGGCGACTCCGTCCCCTGGTGGGGATGGGTCGGCGCGATCGCCTCCGCGGCCCTGACGGCCTTGGCCATGCCGCGCATCTGCTCGGGCGTGGCCTCGCGGGCGATGCGCGGGAACTCCTCTTTCTCCTCGTGCGAAGCGTGCGCCGCCAGGTCCCGGTGGAACCTGGCGAACGTCTCCTCGAAGTCGGCGGACTCCGGGTCCATCTTCTCCAGGTCCGACAGAACGCCCTTGGCCTTGTTCTCCTCCTCCAGCCGCGCGTCCACCACGCGGGAGCCGTCCCCGCGCCGGGCGAACGGGTGGACGACCTCCTCCTCGGCGGTCTCGTGCACGGCGAGAAGCCTGCGCAGCCGGTCGAACGCGTCCTTGCGCACCTTGCCGTGGTTCTTCTCCACGGTCGTGGCGAGGTGGCGGATCTCCTCGTGCTGCGCGAGCAGCAGATCGACGACGTTCTCCTTGGTGGCCTGGTCGGCCATGACGACCTCCTGTCGGTGTTCGGCGCCGGGGGCGTACGACTCGTGGCGATACCCGAGGTGAGGGCTTCAACCATCCGGGCGCCGCGGCGGGCTGAGTAGGGTGAGCGCATGCTGTACGGGCGGGACGGGGAACTGGCCGCGATCGACGGGCTCCTCGACCGGGCCCGCGCCGGGCGCAGCGGCGCCCTTGTCCTGCGCGGCGAGGCCGGGATCGGCAAGTCCGCCCTCCTCGACCACGCCGCCGGCGCCGCCGACGGCATGCGCGTCCTGCGCGGGACGGGCGTCGAGACCGAGAGCACCATGCCGTACGCGGGCCTGCACCTGCTGCTCGGCCGCCACCTCGACCGGATCGGCGGCCTCCCGGACGCGCAGGCCGAGGCCCTGCGCGCGGCCCTCAACATGGGCGGCCCGGAGGCCGAGAGCGACCGGTTCCTCGTGGGGCTCGCGGTGCTGACCCTGCTGTCCGACCTGGCGGAGGAGCGGCCGCTGCTCTGCCTGGTCGACGACGCGCACTGGATGGACGGCTCGTCCGCCGAGGCGCTGCTGTTCGCCGCCCGCCGCCTCGACGCCGAGCCCATCGCGGTCGTCTTCGCGGCCCGCGACGCCATCGCGCCGGAGTGCGCCGCGCCGGAGTTCGTCGCGCAGGGGCTGCCCGAGCTGCGCCTGCGCGGCCTCGACGAGGACGCGGCGGCCGGGCTGCTGGCCGAGCGCGCCCCCGACCTGCCCGGCCACGTCCGGCGGGAGATCCTCGCGGGCGCGATGGGCAACCCCCTCGCGCTGCTCGAACTGCCGGGCCGGGGCGGCCACGGGTCGGCCTACGAGCGGATCCTGCGGTCGTTCGCCGAGCGGATCGCCGCGCTGCCCGAGCCGGCGCGCGGGCTCGTCCTGCTCGTGGGGGTGGACGATCTCGGCGACGCCGGGGTGGTGGTGAAGGCGGCGGGCCGGTTCGGCGCCCCCGCCTCCATCGGCGACCTGGAGCCCGCCGAGCGCGCGGGCCTGCTGCGCACCACGCCCGACGGGCGGCTGGAGGTGCGGCACCCGTTGATCCGCACCGCCGCCGTGCGGGAGGCGACGCTCGGACAGCGCCTCGCCGCCCACCGGGCGCTGGCGGAGGCCTACCTGGAGCGCGGCGACGTGTGCCACCACGCCTGGCATCTGGCCCGCTCGGTGACGGAACCGGACGAGCGCGTCGCGGCCGTCCTGGAGAGGACCGCCGAGACCGAGCGGAACGCGGGCGGCAACGCGGCCGTCGCCGCCATGTACGAGGCCGCCGCCGGTCTCACCCCGGACCCGGCCGAGCGCGGCCGGCGGCTGGCGGCGGCGGCGCGGGCGCCACGAGCCGCGAGTCGCCGGGGTAGGTGTGCTCCCACACCTCGGCCAGC
>NZ_JBEUPA010000099.1:0-32176 GCF_040492065.1 Actinomadura sp. NPDC000929
CGCAGATGGTCACAGAACCACTGCGTCTCCCCGTCGGGGGCCACCGAGGTGACTCGACTCAGATGCGTCACAGCCATCGGCGGGGCAAAGGTCAGGTAGCCGGGAGGCGGAGCGGAGACGCCCCTCCGCGATCTTTCATGTGCGGTCGATGACCGCGAAGACGACCTTCCCGACGTTGTCGGCCAGGGCACGGATGCCCCAGCAGCGCGCGAACTGGTCGACAATGAACAGGCCACGGCCTGTCTCGCTGGACGTATCCGCCGCCAGCAGGTGCGGGAGGTCGCAACCGGCGTCCTGGACCTCCATCCATAGGGCGTCGTCCTCAGTGCGACTCAGCCGCAAGATCACCTCTTCGTCCGTCGCCGACGCCGCGTGTTGCAGGGCATTGGTGACCAGCTCGGTCGCCACCAGGCACGGGACGAAGTCATCCATGCCCCACTGACCGGCAACCAGCCGCACGAACCGCCGGACCTCCGCGACCGCCTTGAGGTCCTGCTTCACCACCATTTCGTTCTCCGCTGCGCAGCCCATGGATCTCCTCACCGTGTGTGGCAGACAGCACACATTGAGCCACTATCTGGGCTACCGTTCGTCTTGCCGTCCTCAAGTGGCGTTGAGCGGTAAGAAGCCGCATCAGGCAGTAAGTTGCCGAGAGAGGAAAGCGATCATGGCGGCGGTACGACGGCAGCGCCCCAGGGAGTCAGCTGCGCTTATTGCCTTCGGTCGGCAGATGCGTCGGCTGCGGGAGTCCAAGGGCATCAAGCAGGAAACGATCGCTCATCTCACAAAGGTCAGCCCTGCGCAGGTGAGCCGTATCGAGGCGGGAAAGAAGCGCGCCACACGGCCCTTCGTAGAGATCGTGGACGACCACCTGGAGGCAGGCGGAGCGCTGATCGCTCTGTGGGAGGACCTGAACAAGGACGGTCACCCTGTGCCCGTCTGGTTCGACTGGCCACAGATAGAGGGCGATGCAGTGATGCTGGTCTGCTGGGAGCACGGAGTGATCCCAGGCCTGTTGCAGACCTCGGCATACATGTCGGTCCTACTGAAGGGCAACCAGGAGGCGATAGACCTCCGCCTGCGACGCCAGTCCATCCTCACCAGGGACGATGGATCTCCCCCAACGCTCTTTGTGCTGCTGCTCGATGAGCATGCCCTTTACCGGCAAGTCGGCTCCGCCGAGACGATGAAGGAGCAGCTGGAGCACCTGCTCACCATGGGCATGTTGCCGAACATCACGATCCAAGTAGTCTTGGCAAGCGGTGAGCATACCGGCAACTCAGGTGACTTCATGATTGCAACGATGGAGGACCGAAGCGAGGTTGCCTACGTCGAGACAGCCATCCGTGGTATCGCAACGGACAACCCAGCAGACCTGGCCACTCTGGCACGAACTCTGATCGAGCTTCGTGCACGAGCACTCACCGAAGACGCGTCACGCGAAGTGATTAGGAAGGCAATAGAGAAATGGACCTGAGCAACGTTGCCTGGCGCCGGAGCAGCCGCAGCACCTCAAGCGGAGGCAACTGCGTCGAACTGGCAGACGCGGCCGATGCGCTGGTGGCGGTGCGAGACAGCAAAGACCCGGCCGGCCCCGTCCTCCTCCTGACCCGCGCAGCCCTGCGCAACGCCGTCCAGTCCGCCGCCGCCACGCACTGACCGCCCAGCTCAAGCTGTCCCCCCGCCCTCGCCCCTACCAAGCAGCGGCGAGTTGCGGCCCTACCCCCCCGGTAGGGCCCACCGCTCGCCGGCCCTCGGCCCCTTGCAGCCTGACCTCCTTCTCGACTGCTGCCCTCGTGCCCCCTGGGCGAGTACTCGTTTCGAGGGAGCGAACTCGTGCGGCAGCCACGAGCGAGGAATCGGAGAGCCCGCGCCAGGACACCTTCAAGCTCGGGACGGTCAGCAACCAGGTCATCATTTCTGGCTCGCAGGCCACCACGTTTCCCAGGCTCCGCGGAATGTAAAGCGGCTCCGCGCACTGCAGGTCAGATTGATAAATGCGGCAAACGTCCGCTCATGCCGATGAGCGGACACAGTCCCTTGGCCGGCAGGAACCCGTCGGCCAAGGGTGGGCACGTGTGGCTCCAGGGCCGACCTCCGCTGTCGCGCATGTGTTCAGACGAGACCTCTGCAAATCCATTCTCGGTCTTCGACCCACAGGGGGCCGAAGCTCGAGTTGAGCATCTTGATGAGAGTGGTGCCGTCGATGACTTCGAGTCGGCTGTCGTCAGAGGCTTCTTTACAGGCGCCGCGGGTAAATCTACTAATCGCGACGAGCACTCCACGGTTGGCGCCATGTCGGTCGATGACGCCGCGGAGTTGTCGCACCCACGCGACTCCGACGGGCGAGGTGTGGGTCTTGCACTCGATCTCGACGACTTCGCATTGCCCTGGAGTTTTTCTGACGGCGATTACGTCGCGACCTCCGTCGCGCGACGGAGGTGTGAGTTCGACGCTGTAGCCGAGTTTCTTGTAGAGGGCTGCGACGAGCACTTCAAGTTCTCGAGGGCTGAGCCGGAACAGCGCTCCCGTACCTGTAGACAGGTCGTCGATCCAACGGGCCCGGATGATGGCGGCCGCATCCAAGAGCCCCTGTGAGCGGCCTTCTGGGCGGACCACGCGGTACACGTTCAGATAGCCGGTGATGGCATCGATGGCTTGCTGTGGTGCGTGCGGTAGGAGGTCAAGTGCCCACCGGATGCTCGGGTGAGGTTTGGCGTTACCGCCCATCCACATCTCCAGTCGCCTGCGGTACTCCGGCGGTAGGCAGTCCAGAGCAGAGAAGTCTTTGTGCACGTAAATGGCTTGGTGTAGGTGTTCGCTGTCACCGCCGAAGCAAGATTCGTCGAACAGGAATAGCCTCAGCAAAGCAAGAACGTCGGCTTCGCGGCGGCTCGAGACAGACTGCAGGTACTCGGCACGCAACTCGTCCGTAGGGAAGGACCACGTCTGTACCCCGGCACGGCGACGTTCCGTCCACTCCAAGAGTGTCTCATCGTCTCCGGGCCCGTCACCATCATCAGGCTCGGCATCGTCGGATTCAAAGTGCTGGTAGCGCTCGTACGCACCCGACGGCAACACTGTGGCCAGCCATTCCTCTAGCCTGCCGGACCAATAGCTGCTGACGCGCGGCTCGGTCCCTGACTCCTCGAACTCTTCGATCTGCTCAACCAGAGACAACCCAGTGCCCATGGGCATGAGTATGCATGAGAGGTATGACGTTCCCAGGCCCTGGCGCCCATATCGCCCAACGTCCTCAATGGCGACACGTCACTGCGCCGCAGACATGTGACGGTGGTCGGTACCAAGCCTGACAAGAATCCTGCGCCGTCACTAGGCGTTTGCGGACTAGCCGCGATCACACGGACGTACGCTCATGCCGCGGGCTGACCGTCAGCCAGCCTCTTCGCAGGCCCGCCGCTCCGCCTCGGCGCAGGATCGACGATCGGGTGACTACGACCTCCGCGGCCGGACCGGTGCTTCCGAGGCTCGGTGTGTGGCTGAATCGGTGACCATGAAGGCCAATCGGTCGGTCCCCTCCGCGACGGTGATCCCGGTGTTGATCTATCCCGACGTACGGGCGGCGGTCGCGTGGCTCGCGGCGGCGTTCGGGTTCGTCGAAGGGGTCCGGACCGGGGAAGGTCATCGGGCTCAGTTCCAGGTCGACGATGGAGCGGTGATCGTCGGCGACGTGCACGGCGACCGGCGAGCGCCCCTGCCAGACGGAGCCAGCCACTCGATGATGGTGCGGGTTGAGGACATCGACGCCCACTGCGCACATGCCCGCGAACACGGTGCCCGCATCGTCACGGAGCCCACCGACTTCGAGTACGGCGAGCGCCAGTACACGGCCACTGACCTGGCCGGCCGCCGCTGGACCTTTTCCGAGACGCTCGCCGACCGGGCACCCGAGGACTGGGGCGGCGAGTCCATCACCCCCTGACCATCACCTCCACCCAAAACCGGCACGGACGTAGATGTCCTGCCAGGACTCAGCCGCGTAACCAGACGTCCCAACGCACTCACCTGCCGTAGCTAGGGTCTGCTTAATCCGCAACCTTGCTCCCTCACATGTGGTAGTCGGCGGTTCCTTGGTCAGTCGGCTGTGGCGAGGCATCCGTGCTCTGTTAGTAGGCCTTCGCACCGCTGTGCCCAATCGCGAAGGTCGCTGGCGAACCTCCTGCTCCGGGCGGCCTCCTACACTTAGCCACGTAACCAGACGTTCCAACGCACTCATCTGCCACCAGCCGGGCGCCCAGCCGCGGTCCTGCATCTCCATCACGACGTGCCGGTGAGTGGAGGCGAGTCGTTGAGCGAAGGGACGCAGCGAGCCGAACCGCCGATGCACCAGAGCCGTTTCCGGCAGAGGTCCCGGTCAGCGACGGTCCCTATCTCACGGTCACAGGTTGCTGTCTGCCCGCCTCTGTCGACCACCGCGTGGGGCACGAGGGCGAGGTAGTTCATGACGCTCAGCAAAGCTGCACGGTTTAAGGCCTGCGCCATCGAGTCACCGGGCCTTGTAACTCCGTTGCAGGTATGAAGCGAAACGGACGATACTGAGCCTATGGGCAGCACCAGCGACCGTTCTCCGGACGGTACCAACGATACCGACATCGTCCAAGAGCGAAACATCGCAACGCTCCAATGGTTCGTGACCCGGGCCCGGCGGGTGGAGGAGCACTCCCTCGCCACGGATAAGGACCGGCTGCTCGCGTGGGCTCAGGGAACGATCACGGTCACGCAGACCGCGGACAAGAAAGCAATGATTCGCCAGGAACTCCCTGAAGAGGAATCACTTGACTCGCTCGCAGCGCGTTGTCGGCCGTTCATACTGGAGAACGACACCGTCCACTATAACAAGGTTCTGAAAGCGCTCAGCTACTTCGCGAGACGCGAGAACGAGCAGATTGCAGCAGCCATTAAGGAATTGAGATCCGACTGGCGGCAACTCGATGTCTCTAGCGAAGATCCGCTGGGATATACCTCACGCACCGGGAAAGTTGGTTCCCCACTCGGCGATCCTGTCGCGGCAAGAGCACTTGCCTACGCATGGCTCTACGGCGATCTTGTGCACGCCGACTACGTTCCGGCCAGCATCGGCGAGCACGATATCAATGCCCGGTTCCAAGCTGGCGCTCTTCTGGTCACGAACATTGCCGTAAAAGTGGTCGCCACTCTTAACCTTCTTCGGGTAACCAAAGAAGCAGGTCTCGTTCCGATCGCCGATGAAGTATTCACGGAAACCGTCCTCGCGCGTGACAGCTACGAACTGCCCCTCGTGCGTTTTATTGCGGCGCCCGTCGATACTCCACTGGACGAGATAGAGAAGTTCTTGGACAAGCAGTCTTTCGATGTACGCAACTCTGAACCTGATTCGTAAACCTCTGGGAAGAAACCAGGTTGTTGTTGTGCCCGTATGCGGTATCTTCGCACCGCGCCTCCCGCGTTTAGCGTGGATCGCGCCTCGTCAGTAGGTACCTGACAGGCGCTAGCCGAACCCGCTACATCCCCGGCAGTGCTGGCTTGCCCGGGCCTGTTGCGGCTGCGTGAACATCGTGGGTCCGGCCACCTGCTCGCAGCGACGGCCGAAGGGCTGGCCGCCGCTGAGTCGAGCAGGCGTGAGTTGCAGCAGATCAGCAGGCACTGGACGGAGGCGAGCAAAGAGGTGAAGATTTATGGCTACGGTCGTGGAGCACATCCATAGCACGGATGCGGCGATCTGTCGGAACATCGACTCGCTGCCGAATCAGCGCGCTCTACTGTCACAGAACGTGCTTGCTCAGCTTCGGAACCTGGTCGAAGGCGTCGCCGTCCGTCTACACGCGGGCACGGATGATGTTGAGTACAACTACGCGGCAATCAATCCAGGACTCGATTTCGTCAAGGCCAAGGCCAGGCTGAACTTCCTCGGAAAGTTCCACAAGCTTATTCAGATCAGTGCGTCTCATTACACGCTGGACGGGGACGCCTCCGAGCGCTTGATGCTTAAGTATTACGAGTACCTCCTGCGTATCCGCGCCCTGCTAAGTGACAGCTGCGGGATTTCCGTGCTGGCAAACCTGGAGTCGTTCCCGGTCGATCTTGACCCGTCGCTGCGCGAGTACCATGAGAAGATCGCTGCCCGGATCGAGGCGCTGCGTTCGACGGGGTCGGGTAGTGGAACGCGGCATCGCTACTACATCCATAAGACGCGCCCGTTTTTCGTTGGCGGACGTATCTACTACGAGGTCACCTTTTACCGAGCTGTCAACCAGGTCAGCAAGTTCGACCGCGTGATCGCGTTCACCGACATCGACATGACCGATAAGTACTCGGCGATGCTGACGCTCCAGCGTGACTCGATTGAGGTCCTCGATCAGAGGATGCCGATCACGATCATTGGTGAGTGGGAGGTGTCGATCCGGCCGTGCGAGTTCAACAACTTCGCGCGCCTCCTGGATATTGCGACCAATGTTCGGACCAATTCAACCGAGTACGGTTACTTGATGCGGGGCCTTACTGTGGGCTCGGGCAGTCTGCTCGACCTCATCGACATGCCCGACGACAAGTACACGGCGACCAAGGCCGAGGGCACCGTCGGTGTCAACAAGGCGCAAATCTTCCCGGTACTGGACGAAGCACGCCGCATCGTGCGGTCGGCCGCTCCGGGACACAACGTCATCCGCTACCTCATGCTTCGGATGCACAACCAGGTGCTTAGGCTGCAGCACAACTGGGAGAGCTGCGGCCCTCTGTCCGGGCTGAACCTGCTCTACGGCTGCATCCCGTTCGACCAGATGCCCTTCTGTACCTCATTGCCGGGACACAACCCACGCTACTGGGACCTCGTTGAGAGCCTCGACATGACCGGTCGAAAGCACGAGTTGCTCGCCCGGCGAGTGCGAAACAACGTCGACCGTCACGGAATGCTCTACACCCCCGTCGCCGATCTCGAGGAGTTCGGAGACGTCGCCGAGTTGATCGCCACCTACAACGGCTCGCTCTACTACAAGCACACTGGACGTCGGCTGGTGCAGGACAAGGGCCAGGTTTTCCTCCGCGGGTACGAGGATGACACTGTCAGCATTGTCGAGAAGCTGCGGAAGTATGCCTCGTCAGGGGTCGATGGTTACACGGTAGCTATCGAGCGCTGGCTGGATGAGGCACCTCGCGGTATCGACGACGATGCCAAGAGGGACGCGCTCGCCCGTCTGTTCAGCCAGTCGAAGGTGGCCCTGGTCTACGGCGCGGCCGGCACGGGCAAGTCCACGATGGTCGATCACATCGCGAACTACTTCAACGACAAGGCCAAGCTCTTCCTGGCTCACACCAACCCGGCGATCGACAACCTTAAGCGCAGGGTCACTGCTCAGGGCTCGACCTTCCGGACGATTAGCAGCCAGATCTACCAGGCCGCCTCGGATCTGGAGTATGACCTTCTGGTCATCGACGAGTGCAGCACCGTCAGCAATGCTGACCTGCTCAAGGTGCTGGAGAAGACATCTTTCAAGTTGCTTGTCCTAGTCGGCGACGTCTTCCAGATCGAGTCGATCCAGTTCGGCAACTGGTTCAGCATCATCCGGTCGTTTATCCCCAGCGCTTCGGTGTTCGAGCTGACGACTCCGTTCCGAACCACCAGCGAGTCGCTCCTGGGTTTCTGGGGCAAGGTACGCAATCTCGAGGACGACATCGCCGAGGCCATCGCCCGCAACGGCTACTCGACCGTGCTCGACAGGTCTCTGTTTGAGCCTCAGCGCCACGACGAGATCATCCTGTGCCTTAACTACGACGGGCTCTATGGCATCAACAACGTCAATCGTTTCCTTCAGAGCGGCAACCCGAACCCTGCGACGACCTGGCGTGTCTCCACCTACAAGGTCGGCGATCCTGTCCTGTTCCATGAGACTGAGCGGTTTCGGCCGGTGATCTACAACAACCTGAAGGGCCGGATCGTCCACATCGATGTCGCCCGAGGTCAGATTCAGTTCGATGTCGAGCTGGACCGGCCGCTCACCGAAATCGACATCAGCAGCGGAGAACTGGAGTGGGTTGAGGGCTCGACGGTGCGCTTCTCCGTCTACGACTACGACATCAGCGACGAGGATGACGATTCGCTCAACACCTCCGTGCCGTTCCAAGTCGCCTACGCCGTCTCGATCCATAAGGCGCAGGGCCTCGAGTACGATTCGGTGAAGATCGTCATCACCGATGCCAACGAGGACGACATCACACACAGCATCTTCTACACGGCCGTCACTCGGGCACGGGAAAGCCTCAAGATCTTCTGGACGCCAGAGACCCAGCAGTCTGTGCTGAGGAGCCTTCAGCGGGGCACAAGCCCTAAGGACGTCGCAATTCTGTCGAAGCGCCGTGGACTCGCGCCCGTCGCTGTGTCCCGGCGTTCTCCGTGAGTGGAGGAGCACCCAGGCAGGGCACAGATGGACACCGGAAGGACGGGGGACGGAATCTAGGAAGGGGACGACCGGCGGCGTTCACCAGTAGGAACATCCGCTCATTCCGCTGATCGTGCGGTCGGGGTCGGTCGGCCTCTTAGCTTCTGGGGCAGTAATGATCCGGTCCGTGTCGCTTGTACGTCCCGTGGGTCCGATCGGCAGATATGGCAGCTGGCAGCCGGTCAACGCTCTGGACCGATAGAGCCTAGGAAGGCTGTCTGCTATCGGTGGTTTCGGTCCCTGCCCGGGACGAGGGTGCCGGCCTCGGGATGTCGATTATCAACGCCGTGACTTCGATATCGCCGGACTGCGAGGCGGCCTGCGCCGCACTCGTCAAGGATCGCACGGTCTGGTCCCGGTCACGGGCTGCCGCCGTCCTGCGCCGCGGGTCGGCTAGGTCGTTCCAGTGTTCGGTGGCGAACCAGGCGCAAACGTAGATGCCACGGGTCGCGCCCGTGGAGGGCAGGTAATCACTGACGAGCTGTTCCTGCAGGTCGGTGAACAGATGAGTGTTCCAGCAGCCCTTCACTTCGATCGGGCAACTGGGCAGTCGACTGCCGGCGGCTTCGGTAGCGGTGGGCAGCACATCCACCGACAGGCCGTGGCCCTTGCTCGTGGTCTGTTTGACAAGCACCTCGCGGTTCACGACCAGGTGTTCGCCGAACTCCTGCGCAAGGTGGTCTCCCAATGCGGCGGACACGTCGGGTTCGTATTTGGGGTTCCACACTTTGGTGGCGTCTGCCGCGGTCGGCGAGGGGCGGGTCTCGTTCCAAAGTGTCTGTCCGATGTCGTGCATGCGGATGGCGAATCGGTTGAGGGAGGTAAGCACGGCTCGGTACAGCGCATCGTCGTCGTTGACCAAGGTGCCTTGCGCATTGGCCAGCAGCGCAGTCAGTTCCGCAACGTTGACGCCGCGCCAGCTTTCCTCGTGGTCGCGTGCTTCGGCGTGCGCCAATGCCGCTTGGAGGCGGTAGTCGCCGGGGCGGCTGGCGGAAAGCTCGGCCAATGCCGCTAGCGCATCGGGTGTGGCTCTTGTCTGCAACTCTGCGACTATGCCGTTGCGCCAGTCCCGGACGTGCTGATCCTCAGAGGCGAAGCCGCCGGTGAGAGTGTCGGTTTGGCTGCTCCAACGCGCGTCGACCCACCGCCACAGTTCGGTCAGTTGCAGATCTGTCAGTTGCGGCAGGACGACCTCGTCGCCGCGCTGACGGGCGAGGGCGACAACGAGGGCAACTCCAAAGTCCTCGTTGCTCTGCATGCTCGCGATAACATCGCCCCAGTCGAGCAGGCCTGTGGCGCGCAGTGCTTCAGTGGACAGCACCCGCACCTCAATGGAGGTGGAGGTGGAGCCATCGGCCAAGTCACGCACCCACACCCGTGTCTGCTCGCGGCGCGGCAGGAGGAAGCGCGCGAGGTGGGCAGCGATGTCGCAGGCGGTGGACAGCCTGCTCTGCAGATCGTTCTCCGGCGGGCACGGCTGGTGTGGGTCACCGACGAGGTCGGTGGGTCTGTTCAGATCGGCGACGATACGAGTCACGGTGTCGACAACGTTTTGCAGCAGCGTGTCGAGCCGGTCACCCATGGTGTCGTCGTAGCCAGGCGCGATGTCGTCCAGGGAGCCCAAAAGCCGCCCGGCCTGCGCCATCGCCTCAACGTAGCGCAGTGCATACTGTCGGTAGGCGTTGGGTGCGTACTGCTGTGCTTTGCCTTTCAGGATGGCGTGAATCGCAGGGTCGCCGAAGCCGTCGAGCCACAGAATCGTCAGTGTCCATCGCTGCCACACCTGCTGCGGCAGTGCCTCCAAGCGGGCGTTGCCGTCGTCTCGACGGGCGAGGTAGGCCAGGGCAACGTATCCGACAAAGGCCCTGAACGGCAGGGTTTCGGGCTCGTCCAGCCAGGTATCGCCGACGGCGTCGTCGCTGTACAGGTATCGCTCGGCGGAGGCCAGCAGCACGGCTTCATCGACGGGAATCAGCGGGTAGCTGGGCCAGGAGAGCAGGTCGTCGTCGACGGTGAGGCCACCGGTTTTGGATTCGACTCGGAGCTGAGCGCAGAGCGTGAGGAATCCTTCGGGCTCGCCCTGCGCGCAGCCAGCCCAAGCCACATCAAGCGCCGACTTGTGCGCGGCTGCGCCCTTCCAGGTGCCGTCCCGTTGCAAAGACCACTCATGCTCCTGGCGCATCATGTCGGCCGCTGGGCTGTCGATCTCAACCGCTTCGAACCAGGGCCCGACGGAGTCGTCGAAGATCGACTCTCCCCGGTAAGCCCAGACGAGTTCCTGCTGATCAACGTCGGTGCGGTCGAAGACGAACTGGATAAGCCGCACTGCATGCATGGCCCACTCTGTGCCGCCGAGGGACAGTAGCCACGCGAGGTCCACATCTGTCACCAGTCCACGCGTCCGGCTGCCGCGCAGTCCGATCACGACGAGTCCGGCCTGTTCCGGAGGGAGGTGCCGTAGCACCGCGAGTACCAGTGAACGCCGCAAGGAGTTCTCCACATCGGAAGCGTCCTCGGAGCGCTCGGGTGCGGCGACGTCCTGATGGTGCTGGATGGCGGTGGCGAGCAGCCATCCGACTTCGTTCACCATGATGTTCAACTGCGTGCTGTCGAGGGCGCGGGACAGCAGCGTGGTCATGACACGGGCGCCGCGTCGCGTTCCAGTGAGCAGCGGGTCCAGTGCGGCCGGCGTTGCGCCGCTGGGCGGGTTCTCCTCATCGACCCACTTGCCTGCCGGGCCTTTGCTGCCGGTGTCGACGATCGGCGTGATCGCCCTGACGAGGTCGGTAAGGATCTGGTCGTCGACATCATCGAGAAACCGGCTTAGAAAGAGCTGGTATGAACCGATGAAGTCATCCGTCTGCGGGTGGGTGAGGGCAGCGACAAGCTCGGCGGCGGTGAGGTTAGCTGGCCAATTTGCCTCCAGCGCGAGGCCGCGCAACTGGTCCTGCGGGTCATGGTCGGGGCACGCGATGACCTCATCGAGGACCGCGCGTAGGGTCCTCGATGCCGTAGTGGCGTCCAGGTCGATTAGCGCGTGCGCCACCGACGATCGCAGGTAGGAGTTGGTGGTGTTGCTGAGCAGCAACTCCACCATGTCGGGAACCGATCCGTGCCCACCGGCGCGTCTGGCGATCTCCACGGCGACCCAGGCACGCCGGGACACCGGATGACCCAGGTGCGGACCGGCGTCCTGGGCCAACGGCGCGCGCAGCGCCGGGCGCAGTTGTTCGGCCAGTCCAGGGTGTGCCAGCCGCCAACGCCGTCGGTCGGTCCGCAGTTCCGGGTCCGGCGTGTCCAGCAGGTAGTCGACCAGAGCGCGCCGGACGGCGGCGACGTTCACCAACCCGGCGTGCGTCACGATGGTGTGCGGGTCGACATCGACGAGCCAGCCGTTGCGGTCAGGAGCGAGTGCGACCAACCAGGCGGCGGTCTCGCGGAGCCGGGATGGCACTCGCGTGCTGCCGAGGCTGTTGGTGCGGGTGAGCAGGGCGCGGAGTTGGTGTTCAGGAACGACATGCGTCGTGAGGTACCGTGCGGTCAGGTAAGCCGCGATGCTGGCATGCACGACCGCAAATCGGCCGGGCCCGCGGCTGGTAAACAGAGCGGTGGTGAGTGTGGCGTCGACGAGTTCGGCGGTGACCGTGAGTTCGCCGCCCTCGATGCGCTCGGTGCCAGCGGCAAGCTCGCCAGCCAGCAACTCGTCGGCGGCGATGGGCACGGTCCGTGCGATCGTGCTTCGGCCGCACAGCATCCCGTAAGCGGCGAGCTTCGCGGCGACCGCGAGTCTTTGCGGCCCGCTGCCCGCCGGCTTCTTGGTGGCTTCCCGGTCAGGGTCGGGGTCCTCGACGAGCCGCAACAGTCCCTGCTCGTACAGCTCAACCGCGGAGTCAGGCAAGTGTCCAGCCTGCTGATAGGTGATCAGCAGCAGGTCCAGAGTTAGGGGGAGCACGGCCAGTGGTACCGCCCCGGCGTCCACCACCGCATCGAGGAAGGCGTCACCATCGACGCCGCGGGTGGCGGCCAGGGCCACAACGTCGGTACGTCTAAGCGGGAGCAACTCGACGACTTCGAAACTGGGCAGCAACACCCGCAGCCGGGCGCCAAGGGTCTCCGGCCAGTCTGCGGTCCGACACCCGAGCAAGACCCTCAGCGAGCGGTGACGCTGCAGCTCGGACTCCAGGTGGTGGATGAGGCTCTTGGTCGGGATCGGGCACTCGTCCATGCCGTCGAGGACGAGCGTGAGGCCATCCACAGTGCCGCCCTCGGCTACTGCGGAGAGCCGACACTGTAGATCCCGGACGTCAGCGACGGTATCCAGGCGGACGTGGATGACCTCGTCGTCGCCGGCAGTCAGCTCCTGCAATGCCCGAGACTTGCCGATACCTGGCTCGCCGAGAACGGCCAACGAGCTGGTAGGAGCCATGGCGGCAAGCTTCTGCTGTCCCTCCGCGACCGCGTTGGACCGAAAGCCATCATCATCGACGCTGTATTCGCCGCCGAGCGGCACGACGTCGCGGCCTACCACGATCGGGAACAGCACCGACAAGTCCTATCCCTTCTTGGTCGGGACGCCATGAGCGCGCCGCGCGGGAGGAACTGCGTATCGGTCGTGGGCGAGCACTTCCGAGTCTTGCGGAACCTGGGTGACGATCCAGAGCGAACACTACACGGAGGTTCCGACAGCTGAGGTGGTGGCAACGGCGAACTGGCAAGTGAGATCGGCCGTCCGGCCACTTGTCGAGAACGCGCCTTGAGCCCGTCCGGATAGGCTGTCGAGAGCATGCAATTCGTTTGAAGAGCCAGTCGCGAGCGCGGGAGCATACCCGGTGTGACCGGGAGCGAACTGACGTGGCAGGACCTCGATCGCCTGATCAGCAGCAACGGGCTGACGGATCAAGGTGTGGAGACAACGCGCTGGGCCCTAATGAGGTTGCGGATGCTGCTCGGAGATTCATGGCTCGCCCGGCAGTACCGCAAACAGGGCTGGATTCCCGGTGAGCTGCTCTTCGCAGGCACCCATGTGTACGGGCTACCGCACGCGCTGTGGTTTATCCTTCAGCTCGATCACGCGGTCACTGAGCCCACCTTTACCAAGATCAGAGCCGAGCTTCGACGTGGTGCCGACCCCTCCATGTGGCGACACACTCTGCTCCAACTGGAGGTCGCGCGTGCCGCTCAAGATCGGGGAAGCATCGCAACATTCGAGCCGGCAATCCCCGGCTCGAGCAGGCACGGAGATCTGCTTATCGACGGGGACACCGACCGGCCATGGATGGTGGAGACGACAACCGTTCCCCGTGCCGCCGTCGATCGGGACTGGCAGTCCTACGAAGACGGTCTCATGGCCGCGATCCGTCAGATCGAACTACGTCACAACGTGACCTGTACCGTCGCTCTTGACGGTCACATGGTGAAGGACGATACGCAGGCGTGGCTGGACGCCGTCGAGGCTGTCGCGGAGTCGACGACCGGATCGGTCGGCGCGAATCCGGTTCCTAGCGAGATCGGTGTCGTGACCGTCCACAGGGGTGCGGTCCCGGTGGGGACGGTTCGGTTCACAGGCGCGGTGCAGCAGCGCGACGGCTGGCGTCGCCTCGGCGGGACGTTGTCCGCCAAGGCTGTCCAAGTCCGCAGCCCGTGGCCGGCCTGGATCCGCGTCGACTGCCTAGACGGGTTGTTCCAGTTCACCGATTGGGCGAAGTTGGAACCGCAGGAGCGCCTCGCGGAGATCGCCGCAGCGATTCGTGAATTGGTGCAGTGGCCGGAGAACGCCGAGGGAGTCGTCCTCTCGACAGGTCCGGCTGTCAGCCTCGGAGCAACCGATCCAACCGCCGAAACAGCCACCACTCGCACCTCCGACGGAACCTTTGTCCGCCGCCTGCTCGCGCCACATCTCCGCCGGGAGACGCTCGTGATCCCGCTACGTAACCACGACAATGAGCGCGCCGGTTGGTGGGAACACGCATACGCAGGTGAGCCGGGGTGGCTTGACCAAGACCTTAAGGCCGCTGGTCAGCCGCGCCTGAGGGACTTACGGAACGGACCAAATTAAACCTTGAGCGGCAGCGAACGGCATCGGCATATCGCGTCACAACTACCCTGTCATGGGCCGCCTGCAGCGGTGATGGCGCGCTGGTAGAGAGGCCAGCCGCGTTCCAGGCCGTCCGCCCAATCCCACTCGTATCGGCCCGCACCGAACTCGGTGTGCTTGGGCAGGCGGCCAAGCGCTTCAACGATCTGAACGTATCGGGTGCTGGCGGTGGCGAGCCTTGATCTCTGTCGGTAGCGGTCAGCGGCGGGAAAGTCGGTGATCCGCAGGTGCTCTTCATAGGGGCGCCCGCCGATCTCGGCGTAGACGGTGTCGATGAATCGGCGCGTGTCGCGGGGCAGGAGCCTGACTCGGGAGGCTGTGTCCGGAGCTTTCTCACCGATGCTGGTGTACAGGGCTGCCAGGTCGCCGTTGAACCAGTGGCCAGCTGTCCCGGCGGCGAATTTAGCGAACTGGCGGAAGGTCGGGGCTTTGCCGGTCGCGGCAATGCGACGATGGAGCTCGCGAGCGACAGCCGTTAGTTCCTGCGTCCAGCGTTCTTGCAGGTAGGAGTCTAGATAGCGGTTGCTCCAGCCGCGGCGGTGTCGGGTGATGATGTCGCGCAGGATCTCGAATCCGGCACGGCGTTGGCCGCCGCCAGTGAATTTAATCGCGATGGCACCGTCGGGCATCTGCAGGTGTTCCTCATGGTGGACCAGTTCTTCTGGGGGGCCCAGTAGGTCCTCGGCTTGCTCCAACTCCTCGAACAAGCTCGAATGTATTGGCGTTCCTAGTGCCGCCAGCTCGACGAGGGTGCGCTCGTAATAGCCGCGAAGGCCGTTCAAGGGCGTGCGCGAGTAGGGTCCTGCGCATACGAACCAGGCGGTGAGCCCGACGCCGTGCCAAAAGGTGACCGCCGGGCCGAGAGTCTCGGCCATTGCCATGTGCGGGTAGGGCTCGGTGGTAATCGCCTGCGGCCAGCGTGGCAACGTTGTCCCGCTCCACAGCTCCTCCACTTCGCCCACGAGGTCAGTGGGCAGGAGCCGGTCATAGAGTCGCGGAGTGGGTCCGGGAAGGTAGCCGATGATGTGAGGGGCGTCCTCGACCAGCCCCCACAGGTCAGGCGTCCCGGTGCGTTGGCTGGCGTGGGCTGCGTCGAAGTGCCGCCACCACGATCGCAGAGCTGCCACGCGTCGTTCGACGGGTGATGTCGTAGTGTCCTGCCCGAGGAAGGCCGCCAGCATGGCGTTGGCGTCGTCAACCTCGATGCCGTGTTCGGCGGCGGCGTTGCCGGCCATAGCAGCGCCGCCTACAAAGAACGTGGGCTTGGGCAGCGCAGCCATAAGTTCTTCATTGGGGTTGGGCGGCAGTTCCAGGTAGTTCAGGAACTCTAGCCAACTGCCTGCGAAGTAGGCCGATAGGACGGGCTGCATCGGCTTGGTCAGCACGTGGCGAGCAAGCGGGGTCCCGCGTCTGGCCTTCTGTACGGTCTTGTCGATGAGGGCGCGGATCCGGTCGGCGCGGAAAGCGCGAACGATCGACAGCAAGTCATGGTCGGCAATGGTGTCCAGCAGGGCGATGCGGGCCCGGGCATGCCCAGCCCGGTCCAGGCCGCTCCAGCCGCCACGGTAGGCGAAAGCCCATAGCACCGAACCGGCGTTTATACCCAGCCGTTGGTAGGAGCGGATGATCTCTAGCCAGACGGTGCGGTGTTCCTCTGGTGTGCGCACCGAGGCGGTGGCCCGCTCTGTGATTGGCCGCAGTAGATGGTCGAACAGGGGGACGAGTAGCGTCCAGGTGAGCATTGCGTCAGGAGAGGACGCCAGCCGCACTCGGGCGCTGTCGTCGGCGGCGAGCGTCAGTGCGTGCGCCGACTGGTTCCGCAGATGCGCACTCAAGTTCACTGTCCACGACTTGAGAGGAACCACTTCCGGTAGGAACCAAGCTCCGTTGGCTTGTTGCGCTGACAGCGTCAGATTCTTTTGCAGGGCGGCCCGCCCAACCGAATCGATAGGAGCGGCCGTGACCAACGCGTGGCGCTTGGGGTCAGCATCATCCTCGACCAGGTTAATGACGCACTGGCCAGCTAAAGCGGCCTCTAGCAGCCGTGAGGCGCAGTGGTCCATGTCATCGAAGCGTGCACGGCGGCCGCGTTCGCTCTCCGAATGCAGAAACGGATAGGGCGGAAGCCCCGCGAGGTGCGCGGCTCGGTGTAGGCCTTGATCACGGTCAGCCATGCATGCTCCGAATGACTGCCACAAACTGCGCAAATGGTTTGGGGTCGGGGTTCTTCTCGGCGTACGCGGCGTATCTCTGGGCGAAGACGTCGAGTCGGCGTCGTGCAGGAACTGCTGATGCGAGTCGCCCTGTTCCCACAAGACCACGGCCGAGGTCCCAATGGCCGCTGAGCTTCCTGGGGTGGAGCCTGTCAACGCCGCCGTTGCCGCTGTCGTTGTGACGGTGGCATCGGCGGCTGGCGCGTCCCCGAACTCATCGTCCTGAGTGGGATGGGGGTCCATGTCGTTCTCCGCGCGCATCGTCTCCAGGTGGGCGTCGAGTCCAAGTTCACCGTGGTAGACGACGTCCAGACGTTGCTCGTGTGTGCGGTCGGCCAGGGCAGGGTGCTGGATGATGCGGATCCCGCGGCCGATGAACTGATAGAACTCGCCGAAGCTGCCGTAAGGCCGCATCGGCACCACGATCGTGATGGGCGGCAGGTCGTAGCCCTGGCCGAGCATCCGAAGCTGCACGATAGCCTCCAGATTCCCTGACTCCGTCTCGAATCGGGTCCGGGTTGCGGAGATCTCGGTTTCGCTCATCGAGTGGTGCAGCGGCGCACAGGCGATGCCGTATTCGTTGGCGATGCGGGAAATCTGTTCGGCGTGCTGCTGCCCTAGTGCGGCGAACAGTACGCGGGGTCGGACCGGTGTCAGTGTCTTGGCCTGGCCGTTCAGGCAGGCACGAACGTTGCGCATGATCTTGCGGATGGGTTCTTCGGAGGTCGCGGTGATCCGGGCCAGCTTGCGCTCGTCCCGCATGATTTCCAGCAGCGCGCCCTTGCCGACAATCTGCTCGCACCGTCCATTAGGCCAGCGGATCTCATAAGCTGTCTCCTCGACGCGCGGGCTGAACCGATGTGCGTTTAGTTGCTTGGCGTGGCCGTCAGCAATTGAGTCAATGAGTCGGTAGCGATAGACCACGTCCGCAGTGATCCGCTTGCCGTCTGCCCGGCTGAAACAGGCCGACATCAGCAGGCGGCGCGCCCGAGGGAAGCGCGCGAACAACTGCCTGTAAGAGTCGGCAGCCGCGATGTGTGCCTCGTCGATCACGATGAAGTCGATGTCGTCGGGCGAGACCTTACTTAGCAGCCCCGCCCCCTGGTCACTACCGGCGAGCGAGTGGTAGTTGGTGACGATCATGTCGGCGTCCAGCAACTCTTCGGCCTGCACCGTCTGGATGGGGCCGCCACGGCTGTCGAGGACCAGCGCGCGCGGCGGCCGACATCCCGGGATCAGCGGCCCGCCCGACAGGGTGTACAAGGTGTTGCCTGCCCGCTTGTGGTCCAAGGCGGCGGCAAAGGTGCCTCGGATGACGCGGCCCGGCGTTACGATGAGGGCGCGCCGCCGGGTGAAGGCTAGAGCGGCTGCTACTCCCAGCGTGGTCTTGCCGGCTCCGACCGACATTACGCAGGCCGCGTCGATCTCGCCGCGGCGGTAATAGTCGGCCAGGGCGCCCAAGGCTTCGCGCTGACACTCCCGCAGCGGCCGGAGCGCCAGGTGCTGTCGGGCGATGTCGTAGAAACCCAGCGCGGTACGTGGCACAGCCGCCGGGGGCGGCGTGGCCAGTCCCAGTGGATTGGCGATCATGTCGTCGGGAACGGGGACGATGGGGTCGGCGATCACATAGGCCGCGAGGACCGGATCTTTGCGTAGCACCGCCTGCAGTTGGCCGACACAATGCGCAGTTTCATCGCGGATGGCGCCATAGGAGAACCGGAGAACTGTGTATCCACGAGCGACCAGGTCATTCTGGCGGACCCGGTCGTAGACGAAGGCCTGCCTGTCGCTGTGATGGGTAAATCCGTCGAGTTCTATCGCCACTCGCAGCCGCACACCGGCGATGAGGTAGTCCAGTCGGTAGGTGTGCTCTGGCACAGGCACCGGGTGCTGCGGGAGGATGTGCGCTGCGATCGCCTCTCTGACCGCTGGCGCCAGCACCCAACGGACGAAGGCGTTCTCCAGGAACGATTGGCCAGGAACTGTGTCGATCAGGCGCCCTGAGGTCATGCCAGCTCCTCATCCAGCGTGGCGACCTTGGCCTCCAAATCCTCGCTCCAGTACTCTTCGCCAAATCTGCGGGCGCGCCGACTCACCGCCAGCGCCTCACGCAAGGCCCCCTCCCGCTCCAGAAGGCCGATGAGGAAACCCAGGGTCGAAATGTGCACGAAACCGCGGGCAGGGTCGCTCTCATCCAGCACGACCGCCTCGGGGGCGGCCTCGATCAAGAGCAGATCCAAGTGACAGAACTGTTCGAGAGCCGCCAACCCGTGCGTATAACGCTGCCGTTTCTTCCACAACTCGGTGACGGTCCCCTGCAGGAGAAAGTGATAGTCCGAGGGGGTCCCGGGCAATTCCAGCCCCTCCCAGGTCATCCGGACCAGTTCCAGCTCGTCTCGCGGTTCAGTGGCTCCGAAAGCAAGGCGGTGAACCGGAGAACTGGACGAGATGCTACCCTCGGGAGAGGGCCACGAGAGATAGCCGCCGTCAGCACGCGGGCGGGCCCGCGCTCCGGGCAACCGGGTACGGTCGACGTTCGGGCTCCCCTGAAACCCAACACCCGGAATGTCCGCCATGCGCGGATACCAGACTGACTTGCGTCTACCA
Source organism: Actinomadura sp. NPDC000929 (assembly GCF_040492065.1). Taxonomy (NCBI): domain Bacteria; kingdom Bacillati; phylum Actinomycetota; class Actinomycetes; order Streptosporangiales; family Thermomonosporaceae; genus Actinomadura; species Actinomadura sp. NPDC000929. The sequence goes on from NZ_JBEUPA010000099.1 coordinate 19,347, forward strand.
ATCGCCACTCTGGCATCCTAAGGTTACTGACCACATGGCAAGGCCTACTTTGCATCGATCCGCCGCGATGGTCGCCGAAGCGCACCTCCTTCTCCAGCGAAACGATCACGCACTCCTCTCGGATTCGTCGATCTCTACGGGAGAACGGCCCTCGTCAGCACTCCCGACCCTCGGATCCGCGGGGCGACCATGTCGCGTTGATCGAGCCCGGAATCGCGCATAGCCGCTGCACCATCGCCCACGCCCCTGGCCCTAACCTGGTGAGGGAAAATCGTCGCATCGCTCAGGTCGTCTTCCTAGCCACACGATCCCCTGCTGCTCTTAGCGCCCGCGGATACCCTCGTTCGATCGCTACGTTGTGCAACTACTCCAAGACGAACGGTAATCGCCTGGGCGTGGTCAGCGGCCGAACGGGACGCTCCTGTTCGATGTGACCGATTGGGCGGGTCTGCCGGCCTCACGATGTCAGCCGGAATTACACAGGTCCTCTGCGAAGCCAAGCCAGATGCTCGACGCGGTACGCATTGTCCGCGCGAATTTTTGCCAACCGGTCGGGGGCAACACCACCGGCAGCGGCTTGAGCGCCCGTCTGGCGTGCAGTCGGCGGGTGAGACGCCGACCGCACGACAGACTGCAGGCAGAGCCGCGGAGGGCGTGTCGGGTGTCCTTCGGCAGGTGGCCCGCGCCCTCGCGCTAGGTGCCGGAGGCGTCAGCGCCTGTTGGGATTTGCAGAGCGGTGAGGGTGTCGGTGACCAGGTGTAGGTCTGGGCGGGAGGTGGAGCTTTCGGCTGCGATTTGGCGGGCTAGGGGTGGGGCGATCATGGCTTGCATGCGGTGCATCATCGCCTCCATGCGCGCCAACATCGCCTCTTGCGGGTCAGGTTGCTTTACCTCGTAGCCCAGCAGCACGTTCATCATGGTTGCTGCGGCCTCGCTTTCCTCGGCGAGCGCCCAGACGTAGTGGGTGGTGGATGTCAAATCGTTGTGGCCCAGGCGGGCCTGGACGTCCGGCAGCGTGACACCGTGTGCCAATAGGAGGGAGGCGTGGGAGTGGCGCAGTTGGTACGGGGTCACATCGACGCCGACTGCCTTTCGGGCCGGGATCCAGATGGTGCTCCATTCACTGGGCGCCAGGTAGTCGTTGCCGTCGCGGCGGATCCGTTGGCGAGTGACTTTGCCCTTGCGGGCCGTCGCCTGCACCCGATAAGCGGACCGGTAGTCCCGGTAGGCCTGTACGCACGGCGCGCACCTGCAGCCGTGCTTGCGGTACGTACTGACCTTGGCGTGAGTGACGCGTGCGCCGGTGATGGGTGAGATGAACGTGGTCTTCGCGGCGGCTTCCATCTCTTCGGTGGTGCAGCGCGGGAGGTTGACCCAGGCCGTGTCCGGCATGAACAACCGGACTGGGTAAATCAGGTCGCCTGGCTTCATGCCGTGTTGTTCGACGTGGGCGCGGATCTTCTCCACCAGTGGCCTGCCGACTTTGAATCGGCGGTGTTCTCCGTTCTTCGTGTAGGGGCGGGTAATGAACCGGCCACCGGTCGGATGGAACTGCTTCGCCACCTCCACTGTCGAGCGGCGCACGTTCAGCATGCCGGTGTCGTAGTCCAGGTCCCCCTCCTGGAAGGAGATCGCCTCGCAGAAGCGAACCCCGGTGGAGATGATGTGCTCGGCGAACAGCCGCTGCGTCGGCAACTGCAACTTGCTGCACAACTCCCAGAACACCGTCTCGTTGATCACTTTGATGTTCTTGTGCGCTGCCTGCTTGCCGACGTTCAGTCCCCGGACGGGGTTGTCGGTGCGGCAGCCCAGCAGGATCGAGAGGCCGAGCATCGCCGAGAGCACCTTCCGGCAGGCCCGCCTCGTGGTCACCGTCCGCTCTGTCTCCGCCAGCCAGGTGAAGAACTGGACGGCGCGGGCGGAGTCGAAGGTCGCCACCCGGTCGGCCTTCAGGAAGGGGCGGACGTGGTTGATCCAGACGCCGAAGTAGGTCTGCATCGTGTTCGGCTCGACCCGGTGATGCCGCTGGAAGATCGGCCAGAACTCGTCGAACGTCATCGCGCGCCTCTGCGTCGGCGTCATCTCCCCCAGGACGCCGCCCTCGCGTCTGTTCTGCTCCCGGCGGGCCGCAGTCAGGGCCTCTAGTTCGTCGTCGTAGGTGCCGGCCGACCGGGGTGTCCCGGTCGTGTCGTAGTACATCCCCGTGTACCGGGTCGCCCCGGTGCGCTTGCTGACCTTCCTGGCTACGTACGGTTGCCGCACTGACTCCTCCTCTCGACCGGAGAACGAGTTAGCGAACCGGCTAGCGGACTGCCTGTCACAGCCCCGCACCAGCCACCACCACGCATGATCAACATGCATGCTGACCTGCGATTTTGCCTCATTTTCGAAGCCGCATCGAGTCTGGGAGGGCTCCGGCAACGTAGCGGCGCTCGACATCCTGCGCGCCGTGCTGCGCGAGCCGCAGACGCTGGAGGCCTTCTTCGACGAAGTCGACCAGGCGCAAGGAGCCGACGCCCGCCTCGACGCGGCCGTCAAGGAGGCCAAGGAAGCCTTCGCCGACACCGCGACGATCGAGTACCGCGCCCGCCGGGTCGCCGAGCGCTTGGCGCTCGTCCTGCAGGCATCGCTGCTGGTCAGACACGGCCACCCGGCCGTCGCCGACGCCTTCTGCGCCACCCGCCTGGCCGGCGACTGGGGCGGCGCCTTCGGCACCCTCCCGGCGGGACTGGACCTCACCCCGATCATCGACCGCGCCACCCCGAAGGTCGGCTGAGCCGCGGGCGAGATCGGCGTCCGGAGCCTTCCGGGGGCGCCTCGTCGTCCCGGCTTCAGCCCGGGTTCGGGGGCGGTCCCGGCGCTGCGTTCGCGAGAAGCCCCTTGGCATAAGGGTTTTTCGCATTCTGCGCGGCTCCGCGAAGCTACGATGCGGTACAAGATCTCCTGAGCCTCGAGGTGCACATGGCCGAGTCGTCCCCGCAGATTCCCACCGGCGTCCCGACCGCCGCACGCGTCTACGACGTGATGCTCGGCGGCAAGGACAACTACGAGGTGGACCGGGCCGTCGCCGAGGGCAGCCTCGCGATCATGCCGGAGCTCCGGGACATCGCCCTGCACAACCGGGCGATCCTGCACCGCGTCGTGCGCCATCTCGCCGCCGAGGAGGGGATCACCCAGTTCCTCGACCTGGGCTCGGGCCTGCCGACCGTCCGCAACACCCACGAGGTCGCCCAGGAGGTCAACCCCGCGGCCCACGTGGTGTACGTCGACATCGATCCGATCGTGCTGGCGCACGGCCGTGCGATCCTCGCCGACAACGCCAACACCACCGTGGTGACCGCCGACATCCGCCAGCCCGAGGACCTCCTCGGGCGCCCTGAGGTCCGCGCGCTGATCGACTTCGACAAGCCCGTCTGCGTGATGCTCGTCGGGATCCTGCACCACCTCGCCGACGACGAGAAGCCCGGCCGGATCGTGCAGGTGCTGCGGGACGCGATGCCCAGCGGCTCCTTCTTCTTCATCACCAACTTCACCCGGCTGGGCGACGCCCCCGAGTCCGTCGCGCTGGAGAAGCAGCTCCTGGAGCAGCTCGGCACCGGCCGCGTCCGCACGCCCGCCGAGCTGGCCGCCTTCTTCGACGGCTTGGAGATCCTGCCGCCCGGCCTCGTCCCGCTCCCGCTGTGGCGCCCCGAGGAGCCCGTCCTGGACGCCAGCACCATCGACGTCCGCTTCATGACGGGCGGCGTCGGCCGCAAGCCCTGAACCGTCCCAGGTCAGAGGGATGCCGAGGCGCCGCCCCCGGAACCGGGCCGGTCGTCGCCAGGCCAGTCGGCCAGTAGTCGCTCCAGGCAGCGGGCGGCGGCCTCGGGATCCTTTGTGACGAGCACGGGAGGGGTCTGGACGTCGTGGTAGGGATTGCCTGCCCAGACCAGGTAGCCGCGTTCGGGGGTGCGGGCCACGAAGGCGGGCGCGATCTGCCCGCCGTCGGCCCCGGCTTTCCAGAAATCGGGTCCGTCGCCTAGGCAGAACTGGTTCAGGGTGGTGAAGGGAAACAGTCTGTGCAGGCTGGTGCGCCGAACCGCACGTACAAGTGCGCCGAGGTTGGGCGCGTCCCAGCTCTGGTCGCCGTCCAGCGTATGGGGCCGCACTTCTCTGTCGATTGTCTCGAAGTTGTCCCACACCGTCGCCAGATCCTCCGCCATGCCTCTCATCCTGTCCGGCCGCGGCTCGACGGTCCACTGACACCGGGGCGCTCGGTCCGCCGGACCTGGCAAGGGAGCGCTTGGTACCGGGAGTGCGAGGGTCCGAGCGGCGTCAGCAAGGAGATCACCAAGGCGTCCTGACCTGCCGGGGGCCCGGTCGTCCTCCGCCCGGGGCGGGCGGGCGCCGGTCAGAGGTCGTCGGCGGCCTCGGGGGCGGAGACGATGCCCTCCGCCAGGCTGCCGAGCCTGACGTTGAGGTTCTGCGACGTGCGGGACAGCAGCTCGAACGCCTTGTCGGCGTCGAGACCGCGGCGGGCCATCAGGATGCCGGTGGCCTGGCCGATCACCGTCCGGGTGTCGAGCGCCCGGCGCAGGTTCGCCATCTGGTTCGCCGCGTCGGCCAGGTCGTGGGCGCCGTCGGCGGCCGTCCTGACGGAGGCCAGGGCGAGGGAGGCGTGCGTGGCCAGCAGCAGCGCGGTGTCGCGGGCGACGTCGTCCAGCCTCCCGCGCTCCCGCGAGTACACGTTGAGCGCGCCGACGGCCGCGTCCGACTCGGCCGGCAGCAGCAGCGCGGTGGCCAGGACGGACGCGTAGCCGTACGAGGCGGCGGCCGGGCCGAACTCCGGCCAGGCGGGCTCGGCCGACAGGTCGCCGCTGCGGGCGAACGCGACGCCGGCGGGGTCCGCGGCGGCCACGCACGGGCCCTCGCCCAGCCGGTACTGGAGCCGGTCCAGTTCCACCGCCGACGGGTCGCTGTGGAACGGCGTGCGCAGCTCGCCGGTGCGCTCCCGCAGCGTGATGCTGGCCATGTCGGCGTCGGGGATCAGCATGCGGGCGGCCAGCAGGATGCGGCGCAGGACCCCGTCGACCGTCTCCGCGTCCAGCAGCGAACGGGTCAGCTCGACCATGTGGCCCGCGGACTCCCGGGCACGGTCCGAACCGGGGACGAGCCGATCGTTCACCGAGTTCTCCAACGTCATCAGGCGGCGGCGGCCGCGACCACCCCCAGCCGGGAGCCGCCGCCCCCGAATGCTATGCCGTCCGGCCCGCCGGCCGCTGGTCCCCGCCCCTCGGCTGGGGCCGGTGGCCGGGGCCGGACGCCGGTTTGAGGCCGACTCGCATGGGGAGATGTGAGAAGAAGTCCCGTTCCGGTGTCTTCTGGGTCCAACAGCGCGGCCCGCTTCACTCCGACTCTCCCGGTGAGGTGGCATGCGCAAAGCCTTCACGACCCCCAGCGGCATCTCGGTGAGGTTCACCCGGCGTCAGGCGGTTCTGCGCCTGCCGGCCGTCCTCGGACTCGCGAACTACGACGACCTGTGCGACTCCTCGCGGCGCCTGCTGGACGACGGCGTCCCCGCCATCGTCCTTGACCTGACCGGCTGCGACTACTGCGACCCCAGCACCATGGAGGCGATCCTGCGCGTCCACATCCACGCCTCCGAGCTGGCCACGCCCCTGTCCCTGCGGCTCCCCCCGTCCGGGACGGTGCCGCGCGTCTGCGCCACGACGGGTGTGAGCCGCGTCGTCCCCTTGGAAGCTCCCGAGACCGCCGCACCGCCGACCCCCCTCCCGCACCACCACGGACGGTTCCGGCGCTGAGCCCCGGGCCGCCGCACGACTCCCGCACCCCGACGCCCAGGAAGGGGCCCTAGTGACAAATGCCGAGGCACCGGTGAGGGACGGCGGCGGCCGAGCCGCCCCCCGCGAAGATGAACCGCCCCCCGCCGAGGCGCTGCTGGACGAGATGAACCACCCCGGGACCGGCCCCGAACGGCGCGACCGGCTGAGAGCCGCCCTGGTCGAGGCGCACGCCTCCATGGTCGAGTCGATCGCGCGGCGCTACGGGCACCGCGGCGAGCCCCTGGAGGACATCCGGCAGGTCGCCTACCTCGGCCTGGTGATGGCCATCAACCGCTTCGACCCCGAGCGCGGGGACAGCTTCCACGCCTACGCCTACCCCGTGATCCTCGGCGAGGTGCGCCGGCACTTCCGTGACCGGACCTGGGGCATCCGCGTCACCCGCCGCATCCAGGAACTGCGCCCCCGCCTGGTGCACGCCACCCAGGTCTTCTCCCAGGAGAACGGCCGCTCCCCCACGCCCAGCGAACTCGCCGGCCTCCTCGGCCTCGGCCTGGAGGAGGTCACCGAGGCCGTCATCGCGTGGGACTCCTACAACCCGCTGTCCCTGGACGCGCCCGCCGAAGGGGGCTCCGAGAGCGACGCGGGGCTCATCGTCGACCATCTCGGCGCCGAAGACCCGGACCTGCAGCACGTGGTCGAGCGCAAGACCCTCTGGTCCCTGCTCAGCGAGCTGCCCGAACGGCAGCGCACCATCGTCCTGCTGCGCTTCTTCGGCAACCAGACCCAGACGCAGATCGCCGAGCAGTTCGGCATCTCGCAGATGCACGTCTCGCGCCTGCTCAGCAAGTCCCTCCTCCAGTTGCGCCACGGCATGCTGCCCGCCTGAGGCGGCCCTACCAGGGCAGCGGGCCGTCCTCGCCGAAGAAGCCGGCGGTCGGCCCGTCCGCGCCGAGCGTGGCCAGGCGCACCACGACGGCGGCGCCCTCCGCGGGGGTGAGATGCCCGGTGTGGTCATTGCTGTCGGTGTCGACGAAGCCGGGGGCGACGGCGTTGACGAGCACACCGTCCTTGCGCAGTTCGTTGGCGTACTGCACGGTCAGCGCGTTCAGCGCCGCCTTCGACGGCGTGTACGCGGCCGACGGCAGCAGCGCCGTGAAGGGGCCGTCCGGGTCGCTGGTGAGGGTCAGCGACCCGGCGTGGCTGCTGACGTTGACGACGCGCGCCGCCGGCGACCGGCGCAGCAGCGGCAGCATGGCGTTGGTCACCGCGATCACTCCGAAGACGTTGGTCGCGAACACCGCCCGGACCAGCTCCAGGTCGACGGAACTGGGGATCTGGTCGACGGCGTCCTGGGGCGCCACCTGTCCCGAGCCGGTGATGCCCGCGTTGTTGACCAGCACGTCGAGGCGCCCGTAACGCTCCTCGACCCACGTCGCGGCGTCCTGGACGGTGGCCGTGTCGGTGACGTCCAGGCGCACCGCGTGGACGTCGCCGCCCGCAGCGCGCAGCGCCGAGGCCGCCTCCTCCCCGCGCCGCCGGTCCCGCGCACCGAGCAGGACCGTCATGCCCCGGTCGGCGAGCGCCTCGGCGACCGCCCGGCCGATCCCCTTGTTGGCCCCGGTGACCATCGCGACCGTCCGGCTCCCGCTGTTCTCGATCATGGTCAAGCTCCCGTCTCGTGGCCCGCGCGGCTCTCCACGCGGTTCCGGACACGAGATGCCGCCGCCCCCGCCTCCGTGACAGGGGCCCGAGTGTGACGTGCGCCACCGATCGCCGATGTCACACGCGGACCGGGTCCGGCGTCCTGTGCACGGCACGAAACGCGTAATGGAGAGGGCCATGGACGAACGAACGAAGGACACGGCCGACAGCCGCATGGACGCCGCCACCGAGCTGTTCATCGCCCACCGCAACCTGCTGTTCACCGTCGCCTACGAGATGCTCGGCTCGGCCGCCGACGCCGAGGACGTCCTGCAGGAGACCTGGCTGCGGTGGACGGGCGTCGACCTGGAGACGGTGCGGGATCCCCGCGCGTACCTGGTGCGTGCCACCACCCGCCAGGCGCTCACCCGGCTGCGCACGCTGCGCCGGCGCAAGGAGTCCTATGTGGGGCCCTGGCTGCCCGAGCCGCTGCTGACCACGCCCGACGTGGCCGAGGACGTCGAACTCGCCGAGAGCCTCTCGATGGCGATGCTGCTGGTGCTGGAGACCCTCGCGCCGACCGAGCGGGCGGTGTTCGTGCTGCGCGAGGTGTTCGGCCTCGACTACGACGAGATCGCCCAGGCCGTCGGCAAGAACCCCGACGCGGTCCGCCAGATCGCCCACCGCGCCCGCAGGCACGTCGCCGCGCGCAGGCCCCGCGACACCGCCGCCCCGTCCGACGCCCGGGCCGCGCTCGACGCCTTCCGGCAGGCGGTCGAGACCGGCGACCTGCGGAACCTGCTGGACGTCCTCGCGCCGGACGTCGTCCTGCTGACCGACGGCGGCGGCGTCGTCCGGGCCGCGCTCGCGCCCGTGGTCGGGGCGGAGAAGGTGGCCGCCGTGCTCGCCCGGCTCTCCGGCGCGGTCACGCTGCGGCCGACGCACGTCAACGGCCACCCCGCGCTGATCCTCGGCCGCGCCGGCGAGATCGACACCGTCATCGCGACCCGCGTCGACGACGGCCGCGTCACCGGCCTCTACGCCGTCCGCAACCCCGAGAAGCTCTCCCGCATGACCCAGGAAACCCCCCTCCACCGCTGACACCCCGACCACCCCCGGAGCGCACCCTCACACCACAACCCGCAACCACTCCCCCAGAACCCGGTAGTCGGCATCGGTGATCCCCTCACCCGGATCGACCCGATGCGCGAGAGCCGGCCCCGGATGCCGCGCGGCCACCCAGGCGCGGTCCCTGTCGGTGATCTCGTCGTCGAGCCAGGCGAAAGGGCGCCCCGCCGCCCATGCGACGAGGGTGCGCGTCTTCCAGTGGAGGCCATGTCGCCGGTCCCGCTCTTCGGCTCCAGGGTCGTCCGGCCAGGTCACCATCGTCAGCCGCGGCAGCCCCGCGAGCGGGGCGACGCACTCGTTCGCGTCGTCCGTCCAGGAGGTGGCCCACACCAGTTCGCACGGCAGCGCCATCAGCCTAGGGCCGTGCGCGGGATCGATCCGGGCCAGCAGCGGGTTCGACTCGACGTCCGGCGACGAGGCCGGCCGGTACGTCGGGTGCTCGCGCGGTCCGAAGGGAATGAGCGGCCCGTCGATGTCGAGGAAGAGCAGCGGCCGCGGTGGGGTTGCGGTCATGGGTGGGCGGGGTCGGGGGGACGGGTGGGGGCGTCCAGGATTCTGGTGACGGCCTCGTGGACCGCGGTGCGGACCGTCGCCGGGTCGTCGAGGTCGAAGCCGACGGCGAGGCCGTCCCTCAGGAGCATGAGGGTGTGGGCCGTGCGCTCGGGGTCGGGATGGCCGTCGGCGGCCAGCAGGTCGCGGAACAGGCCCCGGCACCACTCGCGGTGCTCGTCGACCGCCCGGCGGACCGGGTGGGCGGGGTCGGGGTACTCGGCGGCGACGTTGATGAACGGGCAGCCGCGGTAGGAGGGCTCGGAGCCGAACGTGCACATGCGCTCGAACGCCGTGAGGAGCGCCTCGCGGGGCGTCGCGGACGCGGGCACGTCGGCGATGCCGCGCTGCCGCAGGCTCTGCTCGGTGACGTAGGCGCGGACGAGGTCGTCCTTGCTCGGGAAGTGGTGGTAGAAGGTCGCCTTCGCCACCCCGGCCTCGGCGATGATCCGGTCGACGCCCACGGCGTGCACGCCCTCGGCGTAGAACAGGCGCGTCGCGGTGTCGAACACGCGGGACCAGGCCGCGCTCCGGCGGGGCGCCGGGGATCTCGTGGTCACCCCTTGACGCTACCAGACAGACCCGTCTAGTCTCCGGAGTGCAGACAGATCTGTCTGTCTACTTGTGAAGGGACGGCTCATGAGCCAGTACACGACCACCGCCACCGCCACCGGGCGCGACGGGCGCGCCTTCACCGGCGACGGCCGGCTGGACCTCCAGCTGGCCCTGCAGAAGGAGCTCGGGGGTGACGGCGACGGCACGAACCCCGAGCAGCTGTTCGCGGCCGGCTACGCCGCGTGCTTCGCCAGCGCGCTGCAGCTGGTGGCGCGGAAGCAGAAGATCGACGTCTCCGGCATGTCCGTGACCGCGGAGGTCGGCCTCGGCCCGAACGGCTCGGGCGGCTTCCAGCTCGACGTCAAGCTGGTGGCGAAGCTGCCCGACGCCCTCAGCGCGGAGACCAAGCAGCAGCTCGTCGAGACCACCCACCAGGTGTGCCCCTACTCCAACGCCACCCGCGGCAACATCCCGGTGGAGCTGTCGGCGATCTGAGCGGCGGACGGGGCCGCCGGCCGGTTCCGGCCGGCGGCCCCGTCCGGTCAGGCCTTGCGGGCGACCCCGCAGAGGGTCGAGGTGCTCGGCGTCTCACCGAACGGGCTCGGCTCGGGGCGCCACTTCTCGCACGCCACCACACCGGGCTCCACCAGCTCGAAGCCGTCGAAGTACCCGGCGATCTGCTCGGGACGGCGCAGCCGGTACGGGACGGCGCCGGTGTCGTCGTACTCCTGCTGCGCCTTGTTGTGGGCCTCGTCGGTGTCGGTGTCGTCGTAGAGGGCGAGAAAGCTGCCGGAGGGCAGGCCGCCCATCAGGGTCCGGATGATGTGCAGGATCTCGTCGTAGGAGTCGACGTGCCCGAGGACGCCCATCAGCATCAGGGCGATCGGGCGGTCGAAGTCGAGCTTGCCCCGGGCGATCGCGAGGATCTGCTCGGGCTCGCGCATGTCGGACTCGATGTAGCTGGTCTCGCCTTCGGGACGGCTCGTCAGCAGGGCGTGCGCGTGGGACAGCACCAGCGGGTCGTTGTCGACGTACACGATGCGCGCCTCGGGCGCGACGCGCTGCGCCACCTCGTGGGTGTTGTCGACGGTGGGCAGGCCGGTGCCGACGTCCAGGAACTGGCGGACGCCCGCCTCCCCTGCCAGGTACCGGACGGCGCGAGCCAGGAAATGCCGGCCGGTCCGCGCGATGTCCACGATCCCGGGGTAGATGCTGACGTACTGGTCGCCGGCCTCGCGGTCGACCGGATAGTTGTCCTTGCCGCCGAGCCAGTAGTTCCATATGCGCGCGGAGTGCGGAACGGAGGTGTCGATCGCGTTGACCGGGTCTTCGGCCATGGTCTTCTCCCTGCTGTGCTCCACCGGTGGTCGCGCATAAAATAGATCATTCTTCCGGCGCCGGGACACCGACCGACGAAGCGAGGCCTGGGTGCGTTTTCGGCGGCTTGCCGCGGTCGCGATGATCCTGCTGGTATTCGCCGTGCTCGCCGGGTGCGGCGGAGCGCCGCCCCGGGAGCGGCGGGCGCGGATGGAGGTCGCCCTTCTGGCCGACGGCGGCGCCCAGGTCGACCTGTACGCGGCGGGGCGGCTCCGGTCGGACGCCGAGGTGCGGGCGCTCGCGGGACGGGTCGCCGCGGCGCTGTTCCCCGGCGCCGGGCCCGTCCGCGTCCGCACCAGGAAAGACCGCGGGGCGCCGTTCGCCCGCGCGGAAATCGGCCGCGCCTACCGCACGGGACGCAGGCCGTTCCTGAGAATCGACACTTCCGGCGCGGCGCGCGAACTCGCGGCGCGGGGTTTCGACGACACGGCCATGCAATTGCGGCTTCCGCCGGTATCCGCAACGGTGCGTCCTGACATTTCCGATAATCACCGCTGGCACCTGCGCAAAGGCGTCCCGGCGCCCCTCATCCAGGTCGGCATGAGGCCGGAGCCGGGACGCTGGTACGGCGTGATGGCGCTGCCCGTCCTGGGGGCGCTGGGCGTGGCGCTGGCGTTCTTCGTCCGGCGCCGCGCGCTGGCGGCGCCCCCGGCCGGCCTCGCCGTCGCCGCCGCCCTCCTGGCGCTGCCGCTCGGCGCGGGACGGCGCGGCGCCGACCTCGGCGTCGCGGGCCTGCTCGGCGGGACGGCCCTGGACGTGGCGTCCGTCGCCCCGCTCACGGCCCTCCCCCTCGGCATGCCCGCCGCGATGCTGCTGGGCGCCATGGCCGTCCGGGGCCTGCGCGGCCCGGCCGTGCGGCACGAGCACGAGGCGCCGCCGCGCGACACCGGCGCGTTCTGGTGATCCTTCGCGCAGCGGCATGCTCGCCCAGGGTCGATTGATCGTAAGCTGAGGGTCATGTCCGGCGACCGCCTCTCATGCACCTGCGTGATGTGCCGTGACTACGGCGACCGCGACCGCCTGGACAACTTCCATCTCCGCACCATCGTGCACATCACCCAGTACGGGTGGAGCGTCGTCCTCGTCCAGCCGGACGAGGACGGTCCCGGCTGGGCGTACACGGTCGGCCTGTGGCACAGCCACGGCGCCCCCGAGCTCGCGATGTTCGGCGGCGACGTGTACGAGACGGAAGAGATCCTCAACATGCTCGGCCGGGAGACCGCCGAGGGGCGCGCCCCCGCCGACGGGGAGCGACGCGACGGCGTCGTGCGGGGGCAGCAGGCTGCCTTCCGGAACGTCGAACCGGACTGGTCCGTCGGGCTGTTCGGCGGCGCCGTGGCGTTCTACCGGCGGCCGCCGCCGGTCCTGCAGGTCGTCTGGCCCAACGGCGACGGCCTGTTCCCGTGGCAGCCCGGCACCGACCTGCCGTTCCGGCACGCCCAGCCGTGGCTGTGGCTCCAGCCGCGCCAGCATCCGGCCGGCGCCTGGACGCGGCGGCTGTCCGGCCGGCGGTCCGAGTGGCGGCTCTGAGGGCCGCTCCACGGGCCCGCCGCGACGCGAGAGCATAGGATCGGCGGGTGTACGGGCCGATCGCCGACACCATCCGCACCCAGCGCCTCGTCCTGGAGCCGCTGGCGGTCCACCACGCGGACGAGATGGCCCCCGTCCTGGACGACCCCCGCCTGCACCGCCACATCGGCGGCGAGCCCCTCACGCGCGACGAGCTGCGCGCCCGCTACGCGCACCTGGTCGCGGGCCCGGCGCCCTACCACCAGGAGTGCTGGCTGAACTGGATCG
>NZ_JBEUPA010000100.1:0-32101 GCF_040492065.1 Actinomadura sp. NPDC000929
CCGCCGCCCCCGGCCGCCGCGCCGCGCGCGCCGGTCCCACCTCCGCGGACGCGCCCGGAACCGGCGCCGCCCACGCCGCCCAAGAAGGCCAAGAAGCCCGCACCGGTGCGGGCGCACGCGGCGCCCCGCCCGAAGAAGGCGCCGCAGCAGCGCCGCAACCCGCTGCGCTCCTCGCTCGTGCTGGTCGTCATCGCCGTCGTCATCAGCGCCGGCACCGCCATCGCCTTCGCGCACTGACCCACGCCTCCACCAAGATCCCGCTCGCCCCGGAGTAGCGCCGGAAGCCTTGACAAGCCGCGGTCACGCCAGCGTGCCGCGACAGACCGAAGAGGTTCCCCTCGTCCTTCCGGCAGACAGCAGTACCCGGCCGCACGGCCCACTTCGCGAGGTGCTGGAGGGCGCCGTAAAGCGATGCCGACCAGCGCGCGGCTCCCGATGGCGGTAGGAGGCGGGGATGGAACCCGGCGCGCGACCGACCCCCACACCGGCCACCCACCTTCGCCAGGCAGGCGCGAAGACGCACGCGGGCGGGCGCGGTCGGCCGGGCGCGGTCGGGCGGGCGCGGGCAGGCGGGCGCGGGCAGGCGGGCGCGGGCAGGCGGGCGCGGGCAGGCGGGGTTGGTCAGGCGGGGTTGGTCAGGGGTGGCGGGCTACTCCGCCGAGGACGAGGAAGCGCTCCGGGTCGGTCACGGCCTCGGCCTCGTCGGGGCGCCACAGGGGCACGTACACCAGGCCGGGGTCGAGCAGGTCCCAGCCGTCGAAGAAACGCAGGATCTCCGCGTGGGACCGGGACACCGCCGGCGAGGTGGCCCGGTCGTAGAGCTTGCCGATCGCCGCGGTCTTGGTCGGCTGCGCCTCATCGGTGAGATGCGAGACCACCAGGGCGCTGCCCGGCGCGGCCGCGTCCCGCAGCGCCGCCACGATGCCGGGCGGATCCTCCTCGGGCCTGATCAGGTGCAGCGCCGCGACGAGCAGGAACGCGACCGGCTCGGAGAGGTCGACCAGCTCCTTCAGCTCCGGCGCGGCGAGGATGCCCGCCGGATCGCGCATGTCGGCCTGAACCACCCTGACGCGGTCGTCGCCCGCCAGGAGGGCGCGGCCGTGCGCCACCGCGACGTCGTCGTTGTCGACGTACACCACCCGCGCGTGCGGGGCTACCTCCTGCGCGACCTCGTGCACGTTGCCCTGCGTCGGGATGCCCGAGCCGATGTCGACGAACTGGGCGACGCCCTCCTCGGCGAGCGCGCGCACGGCGCGGCGCAGGAACGCCCGGTTCGCGCGTGCCAGCTCCCGCGCCCGCGGCTCGACCCGCAGCAGCCCCGTCGCGAGATCACGATCAGAGGCGAAATTGTGCGCTCCGCCGAGCAGATAGTCGTACACCCGTGCGACGCTTGGTCTACGGCTGTCGACCTCGGGTGGGATCCACTCGGAGTCCATTCGTCGTCTCCCTATGCCCGAAGTGGGGCCGTCCGCGGGCACCTCAGCGTAACGCGAGCCGCGGCGGGAGGCCCTCCGCACACGGACAGTGAGGACCATGGCCGAAGACCCCGCACGGCCAGGCCAGGCGACCGTCCTGCTCACCCCGGACGGGACGGTCACCGGCTGGAGCGACGGCGCCGCGCGCCTGTTCGGCCGCGCCGCGGCCGCCGCCGCCGGAACCGCGCTCACCGACCTGCTCGGCCGGCCCGGCGCGGCGGAGCCGCTGCTGGTCGCGCTGAAGGCGGCCGCCGCCGGCCGCGCCTGGAGCGGCGTCCTGCCGCTGTCGGACGAGGGCCTGCCGGTGGCCTGCGAGCCGATGACGAGCGCGGGCGGCCGCGTCCAGGTGCTGCTGACGGTGTCCCCGCCCCGCACCGGCGGCCTGGAGCTGCTGGACGAGGCGGCCCGCCGCGCCGGCTCCACCCTCGACCCCCACCGGGCCGCCGGCGAGATCGTCGCCGTCACCGTCCCGCGGTTCGCCGACGCCGGCGCCGTCTACGTGCTGGAACGCCTGCTCGCCGACGACGACCAGCCCGGCGCCGAGACCGAGGGGTCGGCGGTCGTGCGGCGCCTGGCCGTCGCGCTCGCCGACGACGACCCGCGGGAGTGGTCCCGCGAGTTCCCCGTCGACGAGGTCATCGTCTATCCGCCGGGCTCGCCCTACGCCCGCTGCCTCGCCGCCGGCGACATGGTCGAATTCGGCGGCGACGCCGCCCGCGACACCGTGGCCGGCCGCACGGGCCGCCTCCTCGACGGCATCGCCGACCACGTGTCGCTGCTGGCGGTGCCCCTCGCCGCGCGCGGCCGCACCCTCGGGTTCGCGGTGTTCAGCCGCAAGCGCGGCCGGCCGCCCTTCGACCCGGCCGACCGCGCGCTGGCCTCCGAACTCGCCGGCCGCGCCGCCGCCTGCGTCGACAACGCCTGCGCGTACCGGCGCGAGCACCGCACCGCGACCGCGCTGAAGGCGGCGCTGCTGCCCGCCGAGGTCACCGCCCCGCCCGGCCTGCGGATCGCGCACCGCTACCTGCCCGCCCGCAGCGGCGTCGGGGGCGACTGGTACGAGGTGGTGCCGCTGCCCGGCGGCAGGATCGCCGTGGTGATCGGCGACTCGCTCGGGCACGGCGTCACCGCCGCCGCCGCGATGGGCCAGCTGCGGGTCGCCGCGCACACGCTGGTCCGGTGCGGGTTCCCGCCCGGCGAGGTGCTGGCCCGGCTCGACGCCATCGCCCAGGAGCTGGACGCCGCGCAGTTCGCCACGTGCCTGTGCCTGGTCTGCGACCCGGCGACGCTACGGTGCGAGATGGCGAGCGCCGGGCATCCCCCACCGCTGCTGGCCCTGCCGGACGGCACCGTACGGCACTTCGCCGTCGCCCACGGGCTGCCGCTCGGGGTGTCCGACGAGGAGCATCCGGCCGACCACCCGCAGGTGTCGGCGACGATCCCGCCGGGCGCGACCCTCGCCTTCTACACCGACGGCCTGGTGGAGAGCCGGATGCGCACCGTCGACGACGGCGTCGCGCGGCTCGCCTCCGCCCTGGTCGCCTCCCAGGGCGGGACGCTGGAGGAGACCGCCGACGGCGTTGTGGCCCTGCTGTCCGACCAGCGGGGCCACGACGACATCGCGCTGCTCCTGATCCGCCCCGACGGGCCTTGACCGCCCTACAGGCCGGGGATCTCGTGGTTGCGGAACGCGTCCACGAAGTAGGTGTGGTCCTCCCGGACGATCTCGGCGTACTCGGTGCCGAACGCCACCATCGCCTCCACGAACGCCGACTCGTCCGGGCCGATCACCGCGTCGATGGCGTCCTCGACCTGGAACCCGACCAGGGTGTGGTCGGAGTCGGTGTCGGACACGCAGTGCACCTTGGCGGTGGCGCGGCCCAGGTCGTCCAGCACCGACAGCATGTCCTCGGGCTCGGTCAGGCCGCTCCAGTCCAGGTCCGCCTCGTAGGGCGACAGCTCCTGGACGACGTACCCGACCCCGTCGATCCGGGTGTGGCCGAGCCACGGGTCGCTGTTGGCCTGCAGCGCGCGCCGCGACACGGCGGTGCGGTGCCCGTGGTGCTGGAAGTACTCGCGGATGCGGGGGTCGTCGACGACGCGGCTGGCGGCGGCGACGTTGCCCTGCTTCATCGACAGGATGACGTCGTTCTCCAGCGCCTGGGTGTTGCCCTCGACGAGGATGTTGTAGGCCGACAGCCCGGCCGAGCCGATGCCGAACCCGGACGCCCCGACGATGTCCTTGATCTCATAGGTGAGGCTGCCGAAGCGCTTCTCGTGCGGGATCGTCGTCAGGTACTCGGCGTAGGCGGCCTCGACCGCGGCGCGCTCGGCGTCGTCCAGGCGGCGGACGCCGGGGCGGTCGCGGAACCGGCGCTCGGCCCCGGACACGACGGTCATGCCCTCCAGCAGCCCGGTCCGGGTGCCGCCCATCGCGGCGACCAGCACGTCGCGGACGTAGCCGTCGGTGGTGTCGAGCGTCAGCGCGAACTTCTCGTCGCCCTCGTGCGCGGCGAACTTGCGGACCTGGTCGACGTAGGCGCGCACGTAGGTCTCGATGAGCCGGCGGATGTCGGCGTCGGAGATCGCCTTCTGCCACGCCAGCAGCGCCAGGCTGGCCACCAGCCGCTTGACGTCCCAGGTGAAGTGACCGACGTAGGCCTCGTCGTAGTCGTTGACGTCGAAGACGAAGACGCCGTCGTCGTTCATGTAGGTGCCGAAGTTCTGCGCGTGCAGGTCGCCCTGGATCCACACGCGGGACGTGCGCTCGTCGGCCCACGGGTCGTCGTCGTGGACGATGTCGGCGTAGAACAGGCAGGCGCTGCCCCGGTAGAACGCGAACGGGTCGGACGCCATCTTGCGGAAGCGGCGGCGGAACTCGGCGGGGCTGCGCTCCATCAGGTCCGAGAACGCGTCGACCAGGACGTCGACGATCTGCGCCTGGCGCTCCTTGGGGTCCCGTCCGCGCAGTTCCTCGGTGATGCTCGCCATGCTCTCTCCCTCGATGATCGGACGGTCCCCGCCACGGCCGGGATGTTTCCGGTCATTCTGCCGAATCCGCACCGGTCCGGGAGGTGAACAGCGCACGCACGGCGGGTTCCGACCGCACGAGTTCCAGGGCGGTCTCGGCGTGCCCGGGGACGTAGCCGTTCCCGATGAGCATCGTGACGTCGGCGGCCAGCCCCTCCGCGCCGAGCGCGGCGGCCGGGAACGAGGTCGCCATCGAGAAGAACACGACGGTGCCGCCGGGCGCGGTGGCGAGGATCGCGCCGTGCTCGCAGCCCGGCACGTCCACGCACACGATGGTGACGTCGGCCGGCTCGCCGACGGCCGCCGCGACCGCCACCGGGTCGCGGGCGTCGGCGCGCACGACGGCGTCGGCCAGGCCCGAGGCCGCCAGCCGCTCCTCCTCCTCGGCGGTGGGCACCAGCCCGATCACCCGGGACGCGCCGGCGCGCCGGGCGGCGGCCAGCGACAGGCACCCGCTCTTGCCGGCCGCGCCCAGCACCAGCACCACGGGGCCGTCCTCGCGCGCCGCCACGACGCGGCGGGTGAGAGCCGGCGCGCCGCACACGTCCATGACGGCGAGGGCCAGCGGCACCGGCAGGTCGTCGGGCAGGACGGCGGCGATGGAGCGCGCGAACAGGATCGCGTGGCCCCGCGCGGGCACCTGCTCGGACCGCCCGTCCCACTCCGCGAGCCCGTCGGTGACGGCCAGCGGAGTGAGGGTCAGGGACACCAGGGTGGCGACGCGGTCGCCGGGCTTCAGCCCGAGCGGCGAGTCCGGCCCGGCCTCCTCGACCACGCCGACGAGCATGCCGCCCGACCCGGTCACCGGGTTGTGCATCTTGCCGCGCTCCCCGATGATCCGCAGCACCTCGGCCCGGATCGCGTCCGGGTCGCCGCCGAGCGCGGTGTGCAGCTGGCGGTAGGACGCGGCGTCCAGATTGAGGCGCTCGACGCCGATCCGCACCTCGTCCGGCCGGATCCGCGGGTCGGGATCCAGCCGGAGCGCGGCCTGCGGCAGGACGCCCGCGGGCTCCAGCACCCGGTGCAGCCCGACCGCGGTCCCCGTCCCGCCTCCGGTCATCGCCATGCCGCCTTTCTCCCAACATCGGGTGGTGTTACGCAAGATATGCAGGGCACCCCTGGTTTCATCGAAAGTCTTCCCGTAACGTCGGCGGCACACAAGACTTTTATGCGATCAATGTGAGGCGAGGAGGCGGTCGACGATGACCACTGCCCTGCACCCGGACGCCCTCCAGTCCGAGGAGGCCGCGCGCCAGCCCTACGCCTACCGGCGCCGGCCGCTGGCAGAGCCCGACTGGCGGCGCCTGCCCGGATGGCGGGACGTCACGGAGGCCGAGTGGGAGTCGGCGCAGTGGCAGCGCGCCCACTGCGTCAAGAACGTGCGGCAGTTGCGCCGGGTCATGGGCGACCTGCTCGACGAGCGCTTCTACGCCGACCTGGAACGCGACCAGGCCGAGCGCGCCACCATGTCGATGCTGCTGCCGCCGCAGATGCTGAACACGATGGACGCCTCCTCCACCGAGGCCTTCTACGCCGATCCCGTGCGCCGCTACATGCTCCCGGTGTTCAGCGACCGGCGCACCGACTGGCCGTCCCACCCGCACGCCTCCCGCGACTCGCTGCACGAGGCCGAGATGTGGGCCGTCGAGGGCCTCACCCACCGCTACCCCACCAAGGTCCTGGCCGAACTCCTGCCGACCTGCCCGCAGTACTGCGGCCACTGCACCCGCATGGACCTGGTCGGCAACTCGACTCCGAACGTCGACAAGCACAAGTTCACCATCAAGCCGCCGGACCGGCTCGGCGCCATGCTGGACTACCTGCGCCGCTCCCCCGGCGTCCGCGACGTGGTCGTCTCGGGCGGCGACGTCGCCAACATGCCGTGGGCGCGCCTGGAGTCGTTCGTCGACTCGCTGCTGGACATCGACAACATCCGCGACATCCGGCTGGCCAGCAAGGCGCTCATGGGGCTGCCGCAGCACTGGCTGCAGGACGACGTCCGCGCCGGGATGGAGCGCCTGGCGACCAAGGCGAACGCGCGCGGCGTGCAGATCGCGATCCACACCCACGTCAACGCCGCCCAGTCGGTGACGCCGCTGGTCGCCAAGGCGGCCCGCGCGATGCTCGACACCGGCATCCGCGACGTCCGCAACCAGGGCGTGCTGCTGCGCGGCGTGAACGACACGCCCGAGGCGCTGCTCGACCTGTCGTTCGCGCTGCTCGACGAGGCCGGGATCCTGCCGTACTACCTGTACATGTGCGACATGATCCCGAGCAGCGAGCACTGGCGGCTCGCGGTCTGGGAGGCGCAGGAGCTGCAGCACGCGATCATGGGCTACCTGCCCGGCTTCGCCACCCCGCGGATCGTCTGCGACGTCCCCTACGTCGGCAAGCGCTGGGTGCACCAGCTCGCCGACTACGACCGCGAGCGCGGCATCTCCTACTGGACCAAGAACTACCGCACCGGCCTGGAGCTGGCCGACCCGGACGCTCTGACCAGGCGCTA
This sequence comes from Actinomadura sp. NPDC000929, assembly GCF_040492065.1. Taxonomy (NCBI): domain Bacteria; kingdom Bacillati; phylum Actinomycetota; class Actinomycetes; order Streptosporangiales; family Thermomonosporaceae; genus Actinomadura; species Actinomadura sp. NPDC000929. The sequence continues at coordinate 7,012 of NZ_JBEUPA010000100.1, forward strand.
CGAGTACCACGACCCGATCTACACGCTGCCGGAGGAGGGTCAGGAGTGGTGGCGGCAGCGGTCGGGGACGGCCTGAGCCGTCGCGGCCGACGCCTTTACGTTGTAGATCCGAAACATGGCGGATTAGGCTGGGACGGGTGACCCTCGACCTGACCTCCCGTTTCCCGCTCGGCGCGTCGGTGACGGCCGCCGCCCTGGAGGACGACCCCCACCCGCACCTGGCCCGGCTCCGCGAGCGCGAACCCGTCTCCTGGCTGCCCGCACTGGGCGGCTGGCTGGTGACCGCCCGCGGCCCGGCGCTGGCGGTCATGCGCGACGCGGCCTCCTACACCGTGGACGACCCGCGCTTCTCCACCGCCCAGGTCGTCGGGCCGAGCATGCTGTCGCTGGACGGCCCCGCCCACACCCGGCACCGCGACCCGTTCGCCCGGCCGTTCCGGCCGGCCCGGACGCGGGAGCGGTTCACCGCGTTCGTCGAGGCCGAGACCGGCCGGCTGGTCGGCGCCCTGGCGCCGGCCGGCCGGGCCGAGCTGCGCGGCGAGCTGGCCGGGCCGCTCGCCGTCGCGGTCGTCACCGAGGCCCTCGGCCTGCACGGGGTCGACGCCGCGACCGTCCGCTCCTGGTACGGGGCGTTCGTGGAGGCCGTGTCCGCCATCACCGCCGGCGGCGCGGCGCCCGCACGCGCCGGCGAGGCGTACCGGCTGCTGCGCGCGGCCGTCGAGGAGGCGATCGCCGCGGCCCGCCCCGGGTCCCTCCTGGCCGAGGCCGCCCGGGCCGACCTGGACGCCGCCGAGGTCGTCGCCAACGCCGCGATCCTCATGTTCGGCGGCATCGACACCACCGAGGGCATGATCGTCAACGCCGCGCTGCACCTGCTCGGCCACCCGGACCAGCTCCGGCTCGTCCTGGACGACCCGGAACTGCTTCCCGCCGCGATCGAGGAGTCGCTGCGGCTGGAGCCCTCGGCCTCGGTCGTCGACCGGTACGCCGTCCGCGACGCCGAGCTCGGCGGGGCGGCGGTCCGGGCGGGCGACCTCGTGCGGGTGTCGATCGCCGGCGCCAACCGCGACCCGTCGGTGTTCCCCGACCCCGACCGCTTCGACGTGCGGCGCGGCAACGCCGCCGAGCACCTGGCGTTCGCGCACGGACCCCACTTCTGCTTCGGCGCCCACCTGGCCCGGATGGAGGCCCGCACAGCGCTCGCCGCGCTGCTGGGTCGCCTGCCCGGCCTGCGCCTCGTTCCCGCCCGCCCCGCCCGGCCGCACGGGCTGGTGTTCCGCAAGCCCGCGCGGCTGGACGTCCTCTGGGACGTCTGAGGACCGGTTGTGGACCGTTCCCGGCGTCGCTCCGCGCCGCGCCGCTGTGGGAGCATTCCCCCATGATCGTGGAACGCCGCGTCGAGCTGCGCTTTTGCCAGGAGAGCCGGGACGCGCAGACGCACGTCAACCTGTCCGCCGTGCGCCAGGACGGCCGCTGCCTGTGGGTGGCGGGCGACGAGACGGCCACCATCGAGCGGCTCACCGCCGTCACCGGCGAGGACGGGCGCGTCACCGGCTACGACGGGCAGGCCACCATCGCGCTCGCCGACCTCGTCCCGCTGCCGGCCGGCGCCGACGAGGAGGCCGACATCGAGGGCCTCGCCCGCGCCGACGGGTGGCTGTGGGCGATCGGCTCGCACAGCCTCAAGCGCAAGAAGATCAAGCCGGGGAACGGCGACGCCAAGGCCCGCAAGCGCCTCGCCACCGTCGTCCGGGAGGACAACCGCTTCATCCTCGCCCGCATCCCCCTGGTCACCGGCGACGACGGGCTCCCCCGCGCCGTCGCCGAGGACGGCGGGCGGACCGCGGCCGTCCTCGGCCTGGACAAGGACTCCATCGCCGACCTGCTGGCCGGCGACCCGCACCTCGCGCCGTTCCTCGCCATCCCGAGCAAGGACAACGGCCTGGACATCGAGGGCGTCGCCGTGCACGGCGACCGCCTCTACATCGGGCTGCGCGGGCCCGTGCTGCGCGGCTGGGCGGTGCTGGTGGAGATCCGCCCGGACTCCCACCCGCGCGACCCGCGGCGCCTGCGGGCGCTGCCGATCGGCGACGACGGCGAGCCCTACCGCACCCACTTCCTGGACCTCGGCGGCCTCGGCGTCCGCGACCTGTGCCCGCACGGCGACGACCTGCTCGTCCTCACCGGGCCGAGCATGGACCTGGACGGCCCCGTGCGGCTCGTGCGGTGGCCGGGGGCGGCCCGCGCCGACGCCGGGTCGATCGTCGCGGCCGACGAGCTGGAGGTGCTGGGCGAGCTGCCCCACGGCGACGGCGACGACCACGCCGAGGGCATCGCCGTGCTGGACGAACCGGGCACCCGCCTGCTGGTCGTCTACGACAGCCCCGCCCCGGACCGGCTCACGGCGGACGGCGGCGTCCTCGCCGACGTCGTCGATCTCGGCTAGCGGGCCCCGAATAAGCGCTCGCTTTCAGACTCTGCTTGGATGGGCCCCGGTACCCGGCGGGAGTCGAGAGGGCGGGAACAGAGCATGATCGAATGGTCCGAGGAAGACCTGATGATCCGGGACGCGGTGCGCGGCTGGATCGACGCGGAGGTCCGCCCGAACCTGGACGCGCTGGAGTCGGGCGAGCTGCCGCCCTACGACCTTCTCCGCAACCTCTACAAGACGTTCGGCATGGACGAGATGGCCCGCTCCTCCTTCCACGCCCGGCTGGCCAGGGAGCGCGAGGGCGGGCAGGACGGGGGCTCCGCCTCCGCCGAGGACTCCGGCGACGACCGGCCCGGCGGCGGCAACGCGGCGATGTCGATGCTGCCGGTCATCGAGCTGTGCAGGGTCGCGCCCGGCCTGGTCTCGGCGATGGGCGTCGGGCTCGGCCTCGCCGCCGGGACGATCATGAAGCGCGGCACGCCCGAGCAGAAGGAGCGCTGGGCGCTCCCGCTGCTCACCATGGACAAGGTCGGCGCCTGGGCGATCACCGAGCCGAACTCCGGGTCGGACGCGTTCGGCGGGATGCAGGCCACCGCGCGCAAGGACGGCGACGAGTACGTCATCAACGGAAGCAAGACCTTCATCACCAACGGCCCCTACGCCGACACGATCGTCTTCTACTGCAAGCTCGACAACGGGGACGCCCCGCGGGACAGGGAGATCCTCACCTTCGTCCTCGACCGGGGCATGCCCGGCCTGGAGCAGAGCAGGCCGCTGCGCAAGATGGGGCTGCACTCCTCCCCCACCGGCGAGCTGTTCCTCAACGACGTCCGCGCGGGCGCCGACCGGCTCCTGGCCTCCGGCGCGCAGGGCGGCAAGGAGTCGGCCCGCCAGAACTTCGTCACCGAGCGCGCCGGAGTCGCCGCGATGGCGCTCGGCGTCATCGAGGAGTGCCTGAAGCTGTCGGTCGAGTACGCCAAGACCCGCGAGCTGTGGGGGCAGCGCATCGGCGACTTCCAGCTCATCCAGCTCAAGCTGGCGAAGATGGAGGTCGCGCGCCTCAACGTGCAGAACCTGGTGTTCCGCCACATCGAGATGCAGCGCGCCGGGCGCTCCCCGACCCTGGCCGAGGCGTCGGCGATGAAGCTCTACGCCGCGCAGGCGGCCAGCGAGGTCGCGCAGGAGGCCGTGCAGCTGTTCGGCGGCAACGGCTACATGAGCGAGTACCGCGTCGAGCAGCTCGCCCGCGACGCCAAGTCCTTCCAGATCTACGCCGGCACCGACGAGATCCAGGTCACCCACATCGCCCGCGACCTGCTGTCGCGCTGACCGCCCCGTCCGAGAAGGCGCCGCGTCCGCTCGACGCCGCCCCGCCCGCGAACTTCCGGGGACCGGGCGGCGTCGAAAAGGTGGAGGGCGGGTGAGGGCGATCGCCCGCCCTCGGCCGACGGGCCTTTCTGGACAGCCGACGACGGGGACTGGATACTCACAGCTATGGACGGTCAGCCCTCATTCCCGGTGAGAGCGTCCGACACGGAGCGGGACCGGGTGCTGCGCGTCCTCAGCGAGCGCGTGGCCGAGGGCCGGATGTCGAACGAGACGTTCGAGCGCCGTGTCGACCAGGTGCTGCAGGCGCGCAACCAGGCCGAGCTGGCCGACATCGTGCACGACCTGCCGAACTCCAGCCGCGTCGTGAACCGGCTGACCGGCCTCATCTCCTCGGTCTCGCAGGCGACCGCGCGGATCGAGGCGGCCTGGCGGGCCCCGCGGCTGCCCAAGTTCATGCTCCCGCCGCGCGAGCTCGGCCGCATCGTCGTCGGCCGCGCCCCCGCGTGCCAGTTCATCCTCACCGACCTCACCGTCTCCCGGTTCCACGCCGAGATCTACCGCGCGGACGAGGGCTGGATGATCTCCGATCTGGGGTCGATGAACGGCACCCGCGTGAACGGGTACCGGCTGACCGGCCCCGCCCGCGTCCGGCCAGGCGACGAGGTCGGCTTCGGCAACTCCGCGTTCCTCGTCACCGCCCCCTGATCCGTCCCGGGTCTTGACGGAACCGTAAAGAGTCCTTACTTTCACCTCCAAGTTAGGAAACCTTCTTAACTCGGAGGAGCCGCCGTGTCCGTGCCCGTCCCCGGAACGCCCAGCCTGCTGCGGGCGATCAACGACCGCGCCGCGCTGGAGGCGCTGCTCGCCCGGGGGCCGCTGACCCGGCCGCAGATCTCCGACCTCACCGGCCTGTCCAAGCCCACCGCCTCCCAGCTGCTCGCGCGGCTGGAGCAGGCCGGGCTCGTCGTCCGCGACGGCGTCCGCGAGGGCCTGCCCGGCCGCACCGCCGGGCTGTACCGCATCAACGGCGCCGCCGCCCACGTCGCCGGCGCCGACGTCACCCCCGCGCGGATCCGCGTCAGCGTCGCCGACCTCGCCGGGACGGTCGTCGGCGAGCACACGCTGCCCACCCCCGGCCGCACCGGCGTGGACGTCGTCGCCCGGATGGCCGCCACGCTCGACGGCGCCGCCGCCGCGGCCGGCCTCACCCGGGACCGCCTCGACCGGGCCGTCGTCGGCATCCAGGGCGCCGTCGACCCCGCCACCGGCCGCCTCGGGTACGCCTCGCACATCCCCGGCTGGCACATCCCCGACCTCGTGGACACCCTGAGCGGCGGGCTCGGCGTGCGCGTCGCGATCGAGAACGACGTCAACCTCGCCGCGCTCGCCGAGCGGGCCGGCGGGCGCGCCGAGGGCGCGTCGGACTTCGTCCTGCTGTGGGTCGCCGACGGCGTCGGCATGGCCGTCGTGCTGAACGGGACCCTGCACCGGGGCGCGACCGGCGGCGCCGGAGAGATCGGCTACATGCCCGCCGTCGGCGCCCCGCTCATGCGGGACGTGCGGCGCACCCACACCGGCGGGGTGCACAGCCTCACCGGCGGGGCGGCCGTGCTGAGGCTGATGCGCGAGCACGGCTTCCGCGGACGGGACGCCGCCACCGCGCTCAGCCGCGCCGCCGCCGACGTGCAGACCGCGGGCCGGCGCACGGCCACGGACGCGGGCGCCCGCGCGGAGCGCGCCCTCACCGAACTCGCCACCAGGCTCGGCGCCACGCTCGCCACGGTCGTGGCCGTCATCGACCCCGCACTCGTCGTCCTCACAGGCGACGTCCTGCGCGCCGGCGGCGAGCCGCTGCGCGCACGCGTCCAACAGCACCTGCACAGCCTCACGATCCCGCGCCCCGAGGTGCGGCTCAGCACCGTGGAGGGCAACCCCGTCCTGGCCGGGGCCCTCCAGCAGGCGCTCCGGGAGACCCGCGACGAGGTCTTCACCACCACCGTCCCCTGACCCGTCCTCACCCCGCCGTTCCCCACCCCCCGAAGGAGAACCGGAGTGCCCACCACCACAACGCGCCCGCTCGCGGCGGTCGCCGCCGCCACCGGGCTCGTCCTCGCGGCCGCGTGCACCGCCGGCGGCGACCAGTCCGGCAAGGGCCCGGCGTCCGGCGAGAAGCAGACCATCGAGGTCTGGCACGGCTGGAGCGCCCCGCACGAGGTGAAGGCCTTCCAGGACGCCGTCGCCGGCTTCAACCAGGCCCACCCCAACATCACCGTCAAGCTCGTCAACGGCCAGACCGACGACCGCATCACCAATGCCATCCGCGGCGGGAACCCGCCGGACGTGGTGTCGTCCTTCACCACCGACAGCGTCGGGCAGTGGTGCAAGAGCGGCGCCTGGCAGAACCTCTCGCCCTACATCGCCAAGTCCGGGCTCGACCTGAACCAGTTCCCGAAGGCGGTGCGGAACTACACCGAGTACAAGGGCGTCCGCTGCGCGATGCCGCTGCTGGCCGACGCCTACGGCCTCTACTACAACAAGAGGCTGATGAAGGGCGAGCAGCCGCCGAAGACGATGGGCGAGCTGACCGCGCTCGCCAAGAAGCTCACGGTCCGCTCCCCCGACGGGACCATCAAGGTCGCCGGGTTCATGCCGTCCGTCCAGTACTACGAGCACCAGGTCCAGCACCTGGCCCCGCAGTTCGGCGTCAGGTGGCTGACCGACGACGGCAGGGCCAACTTCTCCGGCGACCCCGCCTTCCAGGCCTACCTGAAGTGGAACAAGAGCCTCATCGACTGGTACGGCTACGCCAACGTCAAGAAGTTCCTGCGCTCGATGGGCCAGGAGTTCGAGTCGTCCAACCCCTTCGAGAAGGGGCGGACGGCGATGGCCGTGGACGGCGAATGGCGCACCAAGTTCATCCAGAAGGAGGCGCCCGGGCTCGACTACGGCACGGCGCCCGTCCCCGTCTCCGACGACCGCGCGAGCGCCTACGGCGGCGGGTTCGTCACCGGCACCGTCATCGGGATCCCGCGCGGCGCCAGGCACGCCCCCGCGGCCTGGGAGTTCGTCCGGTACCTCACCACGGACACCGGCGCGCTGGTCACCTTCGCCAACGCGCTCGGCAACGTGCCCTCCACGATCCCGGCGCTGTCGTCGCCGAAGCTGACGCTGCCGCCGCAGTTCCGCACGTTCCTCGACGTCTTCAGGAACCCCAACAGCTCCACCACGCCGCCGACACCGAACGGCAACGACTACGTCGTCCGGTTCGAGAAGTTCACCCAGGAGGAGTGGGAGCCCGGCAAGGTGAGCGACCTCGGCCAGGCGCTGAAGAGGCTCGACGGCGAGGTCGACGACTCCCTCAAGCTCGCCGGAGGCTGACCGTGGCATCCGGCTCAGCGCGCCTCCCGCTGCCCGGGGCGCGGCGCGGGACGGCGGCGGCGCGGGCGCGACGGCGCCGGCGGCTCCGGGTCGCGGCGTTCCTGTCCCCCTGGCTCGCCGGGTTCGGCCTGTTCTTCGTCTACCCCCTCGCCGCCACCGTCTACTTCTCCTTCACCCGGTACAACCTGTTCACGCTGGAGTACGTGGGCCTCGACAACTACGCCTACCTGCTGCACGACCGCGACGCCTGGACGGCGATGCGCAACACGCTGTGGCTGGTCGCCGTGCTCGTCCCGCTGCGGGTGCTGTTCGGCCTCGGCGTCGCCCAGCTGCTCACCAGGGTCAGGCGGGGCGCCGGCCTGCTGCGCTCGGTCCTCTACCTGCCGTACCTGGTCCCGCCCGTCTCGGCCACGGTCGCGTTCGTGTTCCTGCTGAACCCCGGCACCGGCCCCCTTCCGGCCCTCGCCGCGCGGCTCGGGATCCCCCTGCCCGACTTCTTCAACGACGCCGCCTGGGCCAAGCCCGGCCTGACCCTGCTCGGCCTGTGGGCGGTCGGCGACGTCATGATCATCATGCTGGCGGCGCTGCTGAACGTGCCCGCGTCGCTGTACGAGGCGGCAGCGATCGACGGCGCCGGCGCCTGGGCCCGGTTCCGGCACATCACGCTGCCGACCGTGTCCCCCGTCCTGGCGTTCTCCGCCGTCACCGGCGTCATCGAGACGCTGCAGTACTTCACGCAGCCGATGGTGGCGGGCAAGGTGGCCTCCGGGCGCGCCGACCTGCCCGGGGTCCAGTACTCCCCCGGCTACCCCGACGGCTCCACGCTGACGTTCCCGCAGTGGCTGTACGACCAGGGGTTCCGCCAGTTCAACATGGGCTACGCGTGCGTGCTGGCGCTCGTCATGTTCGCCACTGCGATGGCGTTCACCGTGTTCCTGCTCCGCCGATTCCGCGCGTTCGCCGGAGAGGAGGCGCGATGATCCCCGGAGGGCGCGCCCGCCGGGCGCTGCTGTGGCTCGCCGTGCACGCCACCGCCGTCGCGGTCGGCGTGATGTTCCTGGCGCCCCTGGCGTTCATGCTGCTGACCGCCGTGATGACCGACCGGCAGGCGCTCAGCGGCGAGCTGTGGCCGCGCGGCTGGCACTTCGCCAACTTCGCCGAGGTGTTCAGCGGCGACATGGTCCGCTGGACCGTCAACAGCACCGTGTACGCCGGCCTGTCCACGGTGTTCATGCTGGTCTCCAGCGTGCCGGTGGCGTACGCGCTGGCCCGCTTCCGGTTCCGCGGACGGGGCCCGGCGCTCGTCGTGGTGATCTCGGCGATGATGCTGCCGCCGCAGGTCACCATGGTGCCGCTGTACATCGTGTGGGCCCGGTTCGGGCTGACCGGCACGCTGTGGCCGCTGATCATCCCGCAGCTGTTCGGGGACGCGTTCTCCATCTTCCTGCTGCGCCAGTTCCTGGTGACGATCCCCCGCGAGTACGCCGACGCCGCCCGCGTGGACGGCTGCGGCGAGCTGCGCACGATGCTGCGGGTCGTCCTGCCGATGGCGAGGCCCGCCCTGGCCGCGGTGGCGCTGTTCCAGTTCTTCTACTGCTGGAACGACTACTTCCGGCCGCTGGTGTACGCCGACCCCGACCACTGGACGCTGGCCATCGGCGTCGCCACGTTCCGCGCCGCCCACCATGTCGAGTGGAACCTCACCATGGCCGCGACGCTGCTGACCATCCTGCCGGTGCTGGTCGTGTTCTTCCTCGCCCAGCGCGTGTTCATCCAGGGCGTGACCTTGACGGGAGTGAAGGGTTGAAGCTGACGGTCATCGGGGGCGGGTCCACCTACACCCCGGAACTGGTCGACGGGCTCGCGCGGGCGCACGCGGCGCTGCCGGTGTCGGAGCTCGTGCTCGCCGACCCCGACGCCCGGCGGCTGGAGCTCGTCGGCGGGCTCTCCGCGCGGATGCTCGCCCGCGCGGGCCACCCCGCCCGCGTCGTCACCACCGGCGACCTGGACGCGGCGGTCGCGGACGCGACGATCGTCGTGATCCAGCTGCGCGTCGGCGGGCAGGCCGCCCGGCACGTCGACGAGACGCTGCCGCTGGCCCGCGGCTGCGTCGGGCAGGAGACGACCGGCGCCGGCGGCCTCGCCAAGGCGCTGCGCACCGTCCCGGTCGTGCTGGACATCGCCGGGCGCGTCGCCGCCCGCGCCCCGCACGCCTGGATCATCGACTTCACCAACCCGGTCGGCATCGTCACCCGGGCCCTGCTGGACGCTGGGCACCGCGCGGTCGGCCTGTGCAACGTCGCGATCGGGTTCCAGCGGCGCGCGGCGGCGCTGCTGGGCGTCCCGCCCGAACGGGTCGGCCTCGGCCACGCGGGGCTCAACCACCTCACCTGGGTGCGGTCGGTCCTGCTGGACGGGCACGACGTCCTGCCGGACCTGCTCGACCGGCATCCCGGCGAGCTCGCCGCCGTCTCCGGCCTGCACGCCCCGTTCCTGCGGACGCTCGGCGCCGTCCCGTCGTACTACCTGCGCTACTTCTACGAGCACGACCGCGTCGTCGAGGAGCAGCGGGCCGCGCCGTCGCGGGCCGAGGAGGTCGCCGCGCTCGAACGCGACCTGCTGGAGGCCTACGCCGACCCCGCGCTGGACACCAAGCCCGCCCGGCTCGCCGAGCGCGGCGGCGCGTTCTACTCCGAGGCGGCCGTGCAGCTGGCCGCGTCGCTGGTCGGCGGCCGCGGCGACGTGCAGGTCGTCAACGTGCGCAACCACCGCACGCTGCCGTTCCTGGACGACCGCGCGGTCATCGAGGTCCCGGCGCGGATCACCGGGTCCGGGGCGGTGCCGCTGCCCGTCCCCGCCATGGAGCCGCTGCTCGCCGGGCTGGTCGCGCACGTGTCGGCGTACGAGGAGCTGGCCCTGGACGCGGCGCTGCGCGGCGGGGTGGACCGGGTCGCCGCCGCGCTGCTCGCGCATCCGCTCGTGGGGCAGGCGGACACGGCCGAGCGCCTCGCCCGCGACCTGGTCGCCGCCAACCGCGCCCACCTGCCCTGGGCCGCCTGATGGCCGCGGGCGTCCTCGTCGCCGTCGACGGCGGCAACAGCAAGACCGACGCGGCCGTCGCCACCACCGCCGGCGAGCTGCTGGCCACCGTGCGCGGCGACGGGTTCCGCCCGCAGGCCGACGGGCTCGACGCCGCGCTCGACGCGCTGACGACGGACATCGGCAGAGCGCTGCGGGACGCCGGGGTCCGGCCCGGCGGCGTCGTCCACCTGGCCGCCTACATGGCCAACGTCGACCTGCCGGGCGAGGAGGAGCGGCTGGAGAAGCTCCTGCTGTCCCGGGGCGCCGCGCCGAGCGTGACGGTCGGCAACGACACGTTCGCGCTGCTGCGCAGCGCCGTCACCGAGGGCTGGGGCGTCGCGGTGGTCTGCGGCGCCGGCATCAACTGCGCGGGCGTCGCCCCCGACGGGCGCACCGCGCGGTTCCCGTCCCTCGGCGCCCACACCGGCGACTGGGGCGGCGGCGGCGAGCTCGGCCGCTCGGCTCTGTGGCACGCCATCCGCGGCGAGGACGGCCGGGGGCCGGAGACGGCGCTGACCGCCGCGGTCGCCGCCCACTTCGGTCTGGCCCGCGCCATCGACGTGGGCCTCGCCCTCCACCTCGGCGAGATCGAGCAGGGGCGGCTCACCTCCCTGGCGCCCGTCCTGCTCGACATCGCCGAGGCCGGCGACCCGGTGGCCCGCGGCGTGGTGCTCCGGCTGGCGGAGGAGGTGGCGATCCTCGGCTCGGTCGCGCTGCGCCGCCTGGACCTCCTGGACGCCCCCGCCGACGTCGTCCTCGGCGGCGGGGTCCTGGCGGCCCGCCGGCCGCTGCTGATGGAGGCGGTCGCGGACCGCTACGCCGACCTCGCCCCCCGCGCCCGCCTGCTGGTCCCCGAGGACCCCCCGCTGCTCGGCGCCGCGCTCCTCGCTCTCGACCACGTCGCCGCCCCGCCGTCCGCCCACGCGGCCCTGCGCACCGCGTTCCGCCGCCGCTGACCCGCGGTCGGGCCGCCGTCGCCGGGATGCCTACCATGGCGATGGACGGGTGGTCCGGAGGCCTGGATCCGCTGAACGACCCCCGCCCTTGACGTTGTAAGGTTCCGCCGGTGCGGGAGGGGGACGCCGTGGAGATCGGGTTCGCGGTGCCGGGGTCCGGCGCGTGGGCGACCCCGCGCAACCAGGTGACGGTGGCGCGGCGTGCCGAGGATCTCGGCTACCGCTCGCTGTGGACGCTGCAGCGAGTCCTCAACCCGGCCGGGTCGACCGACCTCACCTACCGCAACGTCCCCGACCCGCTGATCACCCTGGCCTACCTCGCCGCCCACACCTCCCGGGCGCGGCTCGGCGTCGCGGTCGTGAACCTTCCGTTCTACGCGCCACCGATCCTCGCCAAGCAGGCCGCCACCCTCGACCACGTCAGCGGGGGACGCCTGGACCTCGGGCTCGGGATCGGCTGGATGCGCGAGGAGTTCGCGGCGGTCGGCGCCCCCATGGAGCGCCGCGGCGCCCGCGCCGAGGAGTTCATCGCCGCGCTGCGCGCCCTGTGGGCCGGCGGGTCCGGGGACCCGGCGCGATTCCACGGCGAGTTCTACGACATCCCGCCCGTGACGATGGACCCGCCCCCGCTCCAGCCGTCCGGGCCGCCGATCCTGCTGGGCGGCGGCGCCGAACCCGCCCTGCGGCGCGCGGGCCGGCTGGCCGAGGGCTGGGTCAGCTCCAGCCGCGCCGACCTCGCCGCGATCGGCCGCTCCGTGGAGGTGGTGCGGGAGGCCGCCGAGGAGGCCGGGCGGGACGCGTCCGCGCTGCGGTTCGTGTGCCGGGGCGCGGTCCGGGTCCGCCCCGCGGGGCGGGAGGAGCGGCGCCCGCTCACCGGCTCCTTCGAGGAGATCCGCGGCGACTTCGGGGCGCTGGCGCGGCAGGGCGTCACCGAGCTGTTCGTGGACCTGAACTTCGATCCGGAGATCACCGGGCCGGACGCCGATCCGGACGCGTCGCTGGACCGCGCCCTGGAGACGCTGGAGGCGTTCGCGCCGGGGCAGTGACTACAGGGGCGGCCGCCGCGCCTCCCAGGGGGTGCTGAGCACGACGGTGGTGCGCGTCGCGACGTTCGCGGCGGCGCGGATCTTCTGCAGCAGGTCCTCCAGCTCGTTCGGCGAGGCGACCCGGACCTTGAGGATGTAGCTCTCCTCCCCCGCCACCGAGTGGCACGCCTCGATCGCCTGCAGGTGCGCCAGCCGGTCGGGGGCGTCGTCGGGGGCCGCCGGGTCGATCGGCTTGATCGACACGAAGGCGGTCAGCGGCAGGCCGATCTCGCGGTTGTCGAGCTGGGCGGCGAAGCCCTTGATGACGCCGCGCTTCTGCAGCCTCCGGACGCGCTGGTGCACCGCCGACACCGACAGGCCCGTCTCCTTGGCCAGGTCGGTGAAACTCATCCGCCCGTCGTCGGCCAGCAGGGCCATGATCTGACGATCGATCTCCTCCACGCGGGAAATCTAGCGCGCCGGGGCCCGTGCGCGGGCCCTCGTTCGATCACGGATCGGCTTTCCCGCAGGGGCGGGAGCGCAGCGCCGACCGCGTGCGGCTAGCGGCGCGCGCTCCGCAGCGGCCCGCAGCTGCCGCGCACCACCAGCTCCGTCGGCAGCACGACCGGGCCTCCCCTGCCGCGCCGGGCGGGCTCGCGCAGCAGCAGCTCGCAGGCGCGGTAGCCGATGTCGTGGCCGGGCCTGGCCACGGCGGTCAGCGGCGGATCGCACAGCTCCGCCCACGCGACGTCGTCCACCATCGCGATGGACACGTCGGCCGGCACCCGCAGGTCGAGCTCGCGGGCGACCAGGACGGCGGCCTCGCCGAGCAGGTGCCCGGCGGCCAGGACGGCGGTGACGTCAGCGCGGCGCTGCAGCAGCCCGGCGGCGGCCGCGTAGGCGGCGTCGCGGGCGGGACGGGCGGCCACGACGAGGTCCTCCTCCGCGGGCAGGCCCAGCTGCGCCAGGGTTTCGCGGAACGCCCGCTCGCGCGCGCCCGCGGGACGGCCCGGCGCGCCGCCGAGGAACCCGATGCGGCGGTGCCCGAGCCCGGCGAGGTACTCGGTGAGGGACCGCACGCCGCCCGCGTCGTCGGCCAGCACGGACGGGACGTCGGGCAGCCCGGGCAGGACCCGGTCGGCGAACACGACGCTGGAGCACACCCGGGCCGCGGCGCGCCAGTCGGCCTCGTCCCCGGCGGGCAGCGCGATGATCCCGTCGACCCGCTGCTCGACGAGCCGGTCGACGATCTCGGCCTCGCGGGAGGGGTCGCCGTGCGCGGCGTCCACGATGACGTGCTCGCCGAGGGTGCGGGCGCAGGCCAGCACACCCGCGACCACCTCGGCGCAGAACGGGTCGGTGACGTCGGGGACGACCAGGCCGATGCCGCCGCTGCGGCGCAGCTTCAGGCCCCGGCCGAGGGCGCTCGGCCGGTAGTCCAGCTCGCGGGCCGCGGCCAGCACCCGCTCGCGGGTCGCGGCGCTCGCCGAGCCCGTCCCGGAGAACACCCGCGACACCGTGGCGATGCCGACGCCCGCCGCCGCGGCCACGTCCTTGATCGTCGCCGACCGCCGTTCCGCCACCCGCGCACCGTCCCTTTCCGCCTGTTTCGATCATCTTCTCACGATGACGTCTCCCCTGGAAACGATTCCATGATGTTTACTCCAGCCAATACGACATATCCCCTGCTCGGCGGGGGAACGGCGGAAACGTTTCCAAAGGGGTTCGGATGGCCAAGATCGTGCTGGACCGGGTCGACAAGGTGTACGGCGGCGGAGTCAAGGCCGTCGACGGGCTCGATCTGGAGATCCGCGACGGCGAGTTCATGGTGCTGGTCGGGCCGTCCGGCTGCGGCAAGTCCACCGCGCTGCGGATGATCGCCGGGCTGGAGGAGATCTCCGGCGGGAAGATCTCCATCGGCGACCAGGTCGTCAACGACCTCGCGCCGAAGGACCGCGACATCGCGATGGTGTTCCAGAACTACGCCCTCTACCCGCACATGACGGTCGAGCAGAACCTCGCGTTCGGCCTCAAGCTGCGCGGGACGCCGAAGGCGGAGATCAAGCAGAAGGTCCGCGACGCCGCCAAGATGCTCGGCCTGGAGCAGTACCTGTCCCGCAAGCCGGCCGCGCTGTCGGGCGGCCAGCGGCAGCGCGTCGCGATGGGCCGCGCCATCGTCCGCCAGCCGCAGGCGTTCCTGATGGACGAGCCGCTGTCCAACCTCGACGCCAAGCTCCGCGTCTCCATGCGCGCCTCCCTCAGCCAGCTGCACGAGCGGCTCGGCGTCACCACCGTGTACGTCACCCACGACCAGGTCGAGGCCATGACGCTCGGATCGCGGGTGTGCGTGCTGCGCGAGGGCAAGCTCCAGCAGGTCGACACCCCGCAGCGGCTGTTCGACAACCCCGTCAACCTGTTCGTGGCCGGGTTCATCGGCTCGCCCGCGATGAACTTCGTGCTCGCCGACCTCGAGACCGGCGACGGCGGGGCGCGGGTCTCCTTCGCCGGCTACACGCTGCCCGTCCCGGCCGCGGTCATGGACGACAAGCCGGGCCTGGGCGACTACCTCGGCAAGAAGGTCATCCTCGGCATCCGCCCGTCGGACTTCGAGGACTCCGCGCACGCCCAGCCCGGCTGGGCGCCGATGGCGGTGCGCAGCAGCGTCACCGAGGAGCTCGGCAGCGAGATCAACGTGATCTTCACGATCGACGCCCCGCCGGTCGAGCACAAGGACACCGCCGACCTGGCCGAGGACGCCGCCGAGGGCGAGGCCGAGGCGATCCCGCTGATCGACAACAAGGCGCTGTGGACGGCCCGCGTCAACTCCCGCTCGCACGTGCGCCCGGGGCAGGACGTGGACCTCGCCGTCGACACGCGCCGCCTGCACTTCTTCGACCCGTCCAGCGGTCTGGCCATCGGGCACCCCGACGTCGCCGAACGGCACGGCGCCGCGGACCTGCGCAAGTCCGGCTGACCGTCCCGCTGCGACAGGGCGGTGCCCACGGCCTCGGTGAGGCCGTGGGCACCGTTGTCCCGGCGGGCGTCACTTCACCGAGCCGGCGAGGACCCCCTGGACGAAGTAGCGCTGGAAGGCGAAGAACACGATCAGCGGGACGACCAGCGACAGGAACGCGCCGGGCGCGAGGATGTCGATGTTGCCGGTGAACTGCCGCATCTGCGACTGCAGCCACTTGGTCATCGGCTGCGACCCGGTGTCGGCGAACACCAGCGCGACCAGCAGGTCGTTCCACACCCACAGGAACTGGAAGATGCCGAGCGAGGCGATCGCCGGGCCGCCCAGCGGGAAGATCACCCGGCGGAAGATCGTCCACTCCGAGCCGCCGTCCATCCGCGCCGCCTCCAGCAGGTCCCGGGGGATCGCCGCGAAGAAGTTGCGGAGCAGGAAGATGGCGAACGGCAGCCCGAAGGCCACGTGGAACAGCACGACGCCGGTGATCGAGCCGAACATGTGGAAGCTTCCGAACTCGATGTAGCCGTACAGCCTGGCGACCGGGATCAGCGCGACCTGGACCGGCACCACCAGCAGCGCCACGACGCCGAGGAACAGCCAGTCCCGGCCGGGGAACTCCATCCAGGCGAACGCGTAGGCGGCCAGCGAGGCGATCGCGACCACCAGCAGCGTCGCCGGGACGGTGATCAGCACCGTGTTCCAGAACGAGTCGACGAAGTCGCCCTTGTCCAGCAGCGCGCCGTAGGACTCGGCGGTCAGCTGCGCCGGCTTGGCGAACACGTTCCACCAGCCGTCGGCGTTGTTGTCCTCGTTGGAGCGCAGCGAGGCGACCAGCAGGCCGAGGGTCGGCACCAGCCAGAACAGCGCGACCAGGACCAGCAGCGCCTGCGCGGCGCCGCCGCCCGCCCTGCCGACGATCCGCGCGGCCAGGCCGCGCCGCGGCGCTCCCGCCGCGCCGCCGCCCTCCGCCCCGGAGGGCGCCTGCGGGGCCTTCTCCGCGGTGCTCATTTGCGCTCCTGCCGCATTCTCCGGATGTTGAACAGCATGGCGGGCAGCACCAGCACGAACAGCAGCACGGCGATGGCGCTGCCGGAGCCCTGGTCGTTGCCGCCGCCGAACGACTCGGTCCACATCTGCAGCGCCAGCACGCTGGCGTTCGGATCGCCGCCGCCGATGATGTAGACGAGGTCGAAGACCTTCAGGACGTTGATGACCAGCGTCACCAGCACCACCATCAGGACGGGCGCGAGCAGCGGGATCGTCACCCGCCGGAACACCTGCCACTCGGTGGCGCCGTCCACCCGCGCCGCCTCCAGGGCGTCGCGCGGGATGGCCGCGAGCCCGGCGGCGATGAGCACCATCGCGAAGCCCGACCACACCCACAGGTACGACCCGATGATCGCCGGGGTGATGAGGGTGTCGCCGAGCCACTCGGCGCCCTGGTAGGCGGTGGTGAAGTTGTCCTTGGGCAGCCGGATCGTGTACGTCCCGGCGGGCACCTTCCGCATGGTGAAGGTTCCGTCGGCCTCCGTGGTGGCCTTGGCGACGACCTTGCCGCCCTGGACCGCCTCGACCCGGATGCCCGGCAGGCCGGACTCTCCGGAGTTGGGGGCGTTCTGCTGGCCGCCCCCGCCCCGGGTGAAGTCGAACCAGACCGTGCCGGTCAGCCGGCCCGGCCCGGCCGCCGGGGGCGGCGCGGCGGGCTCGGCGCCCTTCGGCAGGTACTCGGGCTTGATCTTCAGCAGCGGGACGAGCGCGCTCTGCCCCGCCGAGTACGGCCGCACCGAGACCACGGCGCCGCCGTCCTGCCGGACCGGCGAGTTCCCGCCGTTGCGGGGCCCGGCCCCCGGGTAGGTGGTGTCCTGCCGGAACATGTCGTGGACCGCGACCATCGCCGCGTTCGCCACGCCCTTGTCCGGGTCCTGCTGGTACACCAGCCGGAAGATCACGCCGGAGGCGAGGAACGAGATCGCCATCGGCATGAACACCACGAGCTTGAACACCGTCGCCCACCGGATCCGCTCGGTGAGCACGGCGAACACCAGGCCGACGATGGTCACCACGGTCGGCGCCACGACGACCCAGATGGCGGTGTTGCGCACCGCCACGAGGTTGTCGTGCCCCTCGAAGACCCCGGTGTAGTTGTCGACGCCGACGAACGAGCCGCCCGAGGCGTCGAAGAAACTGCGGATCACCGAGTAGACGATCGGGTACACGACGAGGAAGCCGAGCAGCAGCAGCGCCGGCAGCAGGAACGTCAGGGCCAGCCACGACGGCGGGGTCAGCCGCTCGCGCGCGCCGCGGGCGTCCCTGCCGGCGGGCGGCGCGTCGATGGCGGCGGCGCCGCCGGCCGTCGCGGCCGGCGGCACCTCCTCATTCGGAGCCTTCATCCAGGGATTCCCTACTTGTAGGCCCTACTTGTACGCCTTGGCCGCCTCGGCCTCCAGCTTGGCCTGCGTGCCCTTGACGTCGGTCGGGTTCTGCACGAACTGGCGCAGCGCCTCCCACTCGCCCTTGCCGGGCGTCGCGCCGAACGCGGCGGGAGCCAGGTCGGACATGTCGTAGCGGGCGGCGTCGCCGGCCTGCTGGAGCTGGGTGATCAGCTGCTTGGCGATCGGGTCGGAGTAGGCGTCGGGCTTGACGTTCTTGTTCGGCGTCAGGTAGCCGCCGAGCCCGGCCCACACCGTGCCCGCCTCGGGCGAGGCGAGGTACTTCATGAGCTCCTGCGCGCCCTTGCCGTCCTTCAGCGCGACCGCGACGTCGCCGCCGAGGATCGCCGGGGCGGTGCCGCCGGCCTTCGGGAACGCGAAGACCTTGGCGTCCGTGCCGACCTTGGCCTTGGTGGTGCCGATGTTGGCGGCGGCGAAGTCGCCGCCGTAGACCATGGCGGCCTTCTGCTGGCCGAACACCTGGGTGACCGACTCGTCGAACTTGGTCTTGGTCGCGGTCGCGACGCCGCCGTTCAGGTAGTCGGGCTTGCCCCAGACCTCGGCGAGCGTCTGCAGCGCCTTGCCCACGCTCGGGTCGGTCCACTTGATCTCGTGCTTGGCGAGCTTGTCGTAGTTCTCCGGCCCGGCCTGCGACAGGTAGACGTTCTCGAACCAGTCGGTCAGCGTCCAGGAGTCCTGCGGGCCCGCGGCGAGCGTGAACGGGGTGGTGCCCGCGTCCTGCAGCGTGCCCGCCGCCTTGGTCAGGTCGGCCCACGCCGCGGGCGGCTGGACGCCGGCCTCGTCGAACGCCGCCGGCCGGTACCACAGGATCGACTTGTAGGCGGCCTTGACGATCACGCCGTAGGTCTTGCCGTCGGAGGAGCCGAGCTCCTTCCAGTACGGCGCGAAGTTCTGCCCGACCTGCGAGACCACGTCGTCGCCCAGGGGCTTGAGCGCCCCCTTGCCGGCGTACTGCTGCATGAGGCCCGGCTGCGGCAGGATCGCCACGTCCGGCGGGTTCTTGGCCTCGATGCGCGGGCCGAGGTAGGCGTCGGTGTTCTCCCCGGTGGAGGCGTAGTTGACCTTCGCCCCGGTCTTCTTCTCGAACGCCTGCAGGACCTTGCGGAAGTTCGCCTCCTCCGGACCGGTCCACTTGGCCGCGACCTCGATGGTGGTGCCCTTCAGCTCACCCCCGCCGGAGGGCGACGACCCGTCCCCGTCCTTGTCGTCGCCGCCGCAGGCGGCGGCCGCGGACAGCAGCAGTCCCGCCGCGACGGCGACTCCCGTCACGCGCCTGCCGACGCCGGCGGAGCCGTGTCGGGGGGTGCGGGGGGAGGTCCCCCCGCCGGCAAAGCTGACCCTCATTCCTCATCCTCCCTGGCCGGAGCGGCGTCGCCTGTTCCCCAGATCGACGCGCCGGACTCGATATCGAAGAAGTGCAGGCGTCCGGTGTCGACGCGGATCGTCACCGGGTCGCCCACCTTCACGCGGGTGCGCGGGCTGAACCGCGCGACCAGGTCCGTGCGGGGGCTCTCCAGGTCCCCCAGCACGTCGGTCCCCGCGTCGCGCGCGAGCTCCTTGGTGTCCTCGGTGACGACCTGGGACGCCTCGATCGCGAAGTGCACCAGCACGTCCGAGCCCATCGCCTCGACGAGGTCGGCGGTGGAGGCCAGCCCGGATCCCTCGGGCGTCTCCACGAGCTCGGAGTCCTCCATGTCCTCGGGGCGGATGCCGACGACGACGTCGCCGCCGAGGTGGGACGCCAGGGCCGGACGCTCGGTCATGACCTCGGCCGGAAGCGCCAGGGTCTGGCCGCCGATCTCCAGGCGCGGGTTCTCCGCGTCGCCGGACAGCGTGCCCTGGACCAGGTTCATGGCCGGTGAGCCGATGAATCCGGCGACGAACAGGTTCGCCGGCCGGTCGTAGAGCTCCTGCGGCGCGGCGACCTGCTGCAGGCGCCCCTTCTTCATCACCGCGACCCGGTCGCCGAGCGTCATCGCCTCGGTCTGGTCGTGGGTGACGTAGATCGTGGTGACGCCGAGGTCGCGCTGGAGGCGGGCGATCTCGGCGCGCATCTGGACGCGCAGCTTGGCGTCGAGGTTGGACAGCGGCTCGTCCATCAGGAACGCCTGCGGCTCCCGGACGATCGCGCGGCCCATCGCGACGCGCTGCCGCTGCCCGCCCGAAAGGTTGCGAGGCTTCTTGTCCAGGTAGTCGGTCAGGCCCAGGGTCCGCGCGGCCCGGTCGACCTTCTCGCGGATCTCGGCCTTCGGCAGCTTGCGCAGCGACAGGCCGAAGCCGATGTTGTCGCGCACCGACAGGTGCGGGTAGAGGGCGTAACTCTGGAACACCATCGCGACGTCGCGGTCCCGGGACGGCACCCGGTTGACGACCCGCCCGCCGATCGTGACCTCGCCCTCGGAGATCTCCTCCAGCCCGGCGACCATCCGCAGCGCGGTGGTCTTGCCGCAGCCCGACGGGCCCACCAGGACGAGGAACTCCCCGTCGGCGATGTGGAGGTTCAGGTCGGTCACGGCCCGCGTGCCGTCGGGATAGACCTTCCCGACGCTGGTCAGGTCGACCTCTGCCACGGCGTCTCCTCTTCGTCACGGCACGTCGATGCGGAAGAAACTCGACTTACTCCCGCGTAACAGTGCAACAAGGAGGTACAGGGCCGGACACCCGGATCGCAACCGGCGGAGGCACGCTCCGGCGCATTTGATACAGAGATCGTTACCGAGCCGTTTCCGTCTCAATTTGCGCTGCCCGAAAACAGCACGTGGGCATGAACGCAAACCCGTTCATGCCCACGGTCGTCCGGGCGCCCGAAGCGCCGGACCGGCGTCAGCCCACGACCACCAGCCCGCGCTCGGTGACGTTCATCGGCGCGTAGCCCTCCTCGGTGCACACGACGATGTCCTCGATGCGGGCGCCGTGCGGGCCGGGGTAGATGCCGGGCTCGATCGAGAACGCCATCCCGGGCTCCAGCGGCTCGCGGTTGCCGGCGACGATGTAGGGCTCCTCGTGCGACTCCAGCCCGATGCCGTGGCCCGTGCGGTGGAAGAAGTGCTGGCCGTGCCCGGCGGCGGCGATGATGTCGCGGCCCGCCGCGTCCACCTCCTCCGGCGTCGCCCCCGGCCGCACGGCCTCGCAGGACGCGCGCTGCGCCTCCTCCAGCACCGCGAAGTACGCGCGGTACTCGGCGGGCGGCTCGCCCACGCAGTAGTTGCGGGTCGAGTCCGAGCAGTAGCCGCTCGGCATCGTCCCGCCGATGTCGACCACCACGGGCTCGCCGGGACGGATGACCCGGTCCGACAGCTCGGCGTGCGGGTTGGCGCCGTTCGGGCCGGAGCCGACGATGACGAAGTCGACCTGCGCGTGCCCCTCGGCGATGATCGCGTCGGCGATGTCGCGGCCCACCTCGCGCTCGGTGCGCCCGGCCCTCAGCAGGTCCGGGACCCGGCGGTGCACCCGGTCGATCGCCTCCCCCGCCTCGCGCAGCGCCGCCACCTCCGCCGCGCTCTTGCGCATCCGCAGCTCCCGCAGCACGCTCCCGGCCGCGACCTGCTCGGCGCCGGGCATCGCGCCGCGGAACCGCAGCGCCATCACCGCCCACATCCGGTCGGCCACGCCGACGGTCCCCACGTCCCGCGGGAGGCGGCCGGCCACCAGCGCGTAGGGGTCGTCGGTCTCGTCCCACGGCACCAGCTCCAGCCCGAGGGACCCCGCCGGCGACTCCTGCGCGGCGGGAAGCTCCAGCCGGGGGACAACCAGGAACGGCTCGCCGCCGGCCGGGACCACCAGGCAGGTGAGCCGCTCGAGCTGCTTGGCGTCGTACCCGGTGACGTACCGCAGGTCGGGGCCGGGTGTCAGCAGGACCGCCCCGAGACCCGCCTTCACCGTCGCCTCGCGCACCAGGCCGACACGCTCGCGCGGATACAACTCCGTTGTCACATCCGTCTCCATATCCCAGCTCCTCTCCAGTGGCCGGTACCAGGATCCCAGGAGCGTCCGGGCGCCGGTGACCCGGCCCGCGTGGCAGCATGTGCCCCATGAGCGGGCTGATGCTGCTGGACACGCCGTCGTTGTACTTCCGCGCCTTCTTCGGGGTCCCCGAGTCGGTGACGGCCCCCGACGGGACCCCGGTGAACGCGGTGCGCGGGCTCGTCGACATGATCGCCCGGCTCGTCCAGGACCGCCGGCCGGAGCGGCTCGTGTGCTGCATGGACGCCGACTGGCGCCCGGCGTTCCGGGTGGAGGCGCTGCCCTCCTACAAGGCGCACCGGGTGGCCGAGGACGGCGGCGACCAGACGCCCGACGCGCTGGAGGCCCAGCTCCCGGTCATCGAGCAGGTGCTGGACGCCTTCGGGCTGGCGCGCGCGGGCGTCCCCGGCTACGAGGCCGACGACGTCATCGGGACGCTCGCGGTGCGGGGCGCGGCCGACGGGCCGGTCGACATCGTGACCGGCGACCGCGACCTGTTCCAGCTCGTCGACGACCGCGCCCCCGTCTGCGTGCTGTACACCGCGCGGGGGATCCGCAACCTGCAGGTGATGGGCGAGAAGGAGGTCGCGGCCAAGTACGGCATCCCGGGCCGCGGCTACGGCGACTACGCCACGCTGCGCGGCGACCCGAGCGACGGGCTGCCCGGCGTGCCGGGGGTCGGCGACAAGACCGCCGCCGCGCTCGTCACCCGGTTCGGCTCGGTCGAGGGGATCCTCGCGGCGCTGGACGCCGGCACCGACGAGGGGTTCCCGGCGGGCGCGCGCCGCCGGATGGAGGCGGCCCGCGAGTACCTGGCCGCCGCCGAGACCGTGGTGCGGGTCGTCACCGACATCGACGCCCCCGAACTGGCGGGCCTGGACGACCGGCTGCCCGCCGAGCCGCGCGACCCCGAGGCCCTCGTCCGGCTCGCCGACACCTGGAACCTGTCCAGCCCGGTCAACCGCCTGCTGAACGCGCTCTCCCGCTGACCGCTCCCCGGTGCAAGTTGCGCCGAGAGTGTCAGATGACACAGACAGCGCGGTCTCCGGCGTGCAGCATTCGGAGCGGTGAGGGGTTCTCCTTGGCACATGAAGGCGACCGGTACCCGCGGCACTTGGGCCTCAACGCCCCACTCCCCCCAATTGCCGCGGGTACCGGTTAATCCGAACCCCGGACCGGAGACGGACGTGCCGTGACCGAGCGGACCCGACCCCGCGGCGGCCTCGCCGCGGGCCCCGGCGGCGGATTCTGGGCCGCGCTGGACGGCCCGGAGCGCGCGGCGCTGCGGGCCGCCGGGCGGGCGCGGAGCTACCAGCCGAGAACGCCCCTGTGCTACCAGGGCGACGACTCCGACCACATCATCGTCATCGAGTCGGGCTGGGCGAAGGTCACCTGCGCCGGCGAGGACGGGCGCGCGGTCGTGCTCGCCGTGCGCGGCCCCGGGGACCTCGTCTGCGAGAGCGCGGTGCTCGGCGGCCGCGAGCGGTCGGCGACGGTGCAGGCGCTCGACCACGTCCGGGCGCTCATCGTCCCGGCGGCCCGGTTCACCGCCTTCCTGGACGCCCACCCCCGGGTGTGGCGGCTGGTCAGCGGCACGTTCGTGCGGCGCCTCGACGACGCCGACCGCAGGCTGCGGGCGCACGTGTCGGCGCAGGGAGCCCGGCGGCTGGCGATCCTGCTGTCGGGCCTCGCCGAACTGTCGGCCCGGCACGCCCCGCCCGCCGCCGGCGGCGCGGTCGCGATCGGGCCGCCGCTGTCCCAGGAGGAGCTCGGCAGCTGGATGGACGCCTCCCGGGAGACCGTCGCGCGGGCGCTGTCCACGCTGCGGCGCGAGGGCCTGGTCAGCACCGGCTGGCGCAGGATCACCGTGGAGGACCCGCCGGGCCTGCGCGCGTTCGCGGACTCCCCGGAGGACTGAGGCCGCCCGGCCGGAATCGAGCGGCCGGGCCGACGCCTTTACATTGTAGATTCACAACGGGATCGGGTGGTTCGTCCCGTACGCTCGGTCGTGTGCCGCGCCGACCGCTGCGACTGCGTACCGCCGAGGCCCACGCCGAGGTCCGCGCGGGACTCGACCGGATCCGCGTCGAGTTCTCGGTGCCCGGCGCGTTCCCGCCCGCCGCCCTCGCCGAGGCCGCCGCGTCCGCGCCTCCCCTGAACGGCCGGGCGGACCTGCGCGACGTCCCTTTCTTCACCCTGGACCCGCCCGGCTCCCTCGACCTCGACCAGGCGATGCACCTGGAGCGGCGCGGGTCCGGGCACCGGGTGCGGTATGCGATCGCCGACGTGGCGGGATTCGTCCGCCCGGGCGGCGCGCTCGACACCGAGGCGCGCGCCCGCGGCGTCACGCTCTACCTGCCGGACGCGAGCTCGCCGCTGCATCCGCGCCCCCTGTCGGAGGGGACCGCGAGCCTTCTGCCGGGCCGGGAGCGCCCCGCCGTGGCCTGGACGATCGACATCGACGACGCCGGGCGGATCACCGGCGTCGACGTGCGGCGCGCCCTCGTGCGCAGCCGCGACCGGCTCGACTACGCCACAGCCCGCCGCGGCGACGGCGACCCGCGGATCACGCTGCTCGGCGAGATCGGCGAGCGGCTCATCGCGGCGGAGGCCGCGCGCGGCGGCGTGAGCCTGCCGCTGCCCGAGCAGGAGGTCGTGCACGCGGGCGGCGGCTGGGCGCTCAAGCTGCGCGGCGACCTGGCCACCGAGGCGTGGAACGCGCAGATCTCGCTGCTGACCGGGCGGGCCGCGGCCCGGCTGATGCTGGACGGCGGCGTCGGGCTGCTGCGCACCATGCCGCCCGCGCCGGCCGAGGCGGTCGAGCGGCTGCGGCTGGCGGCCCGGGCGCTCGGGGTCTCCTGGCCCGGGGACGCCTCCTACGGCGACATCGTCCGCGCCCTGGACCCGGCGCTCCCCCGGCACGCGGCGTTCCTGCACGACGCGGCGGGGCTGATGCGCGGCGCCGGCTACACCGCCTTCGACGGGGCGCCGCCGGAGCACGCCGCGCACGCCGCCGTCGCGGCCCCGTACGCGCATGTCACCGCGCCGATCCGGCGGCTGGCCGACCGGTACGCCACGGAGGTGTGCCTGGCGCTGGCGGCGGACCGCCCCGTCCCGCAGTGGGCGCGCGAGGCGCTGCCGCACCTGCCCGAGGCGATGCAGCGGGCGCTGCGCCGCGGCGCCGACATCGACCACGCGTGCGTCGACCTGGTCGAGGCGCTCCTCCTGCGCGACCACGTCGGGGACGTGTTCGACGCGGTGGTGGTGGACGTGAACGGCGACCGCACCGGCGGGCGCGTCCAGCTGGTGGCGCCGCCGGTGTTCGGCCGCTGCGACGGGGAGGGCCTGCCGCTCGGCGAGCAGGTCAGGGTGCGGCTGGAAGAAGCGGACCCGGCGCGCCGCCGGGTCCGCTCTGCATCCACGACGACATGAGCCCGACGCCCGGGACGGACGCCAGGCCCGGGACCTCGTCCAGGTACGGGGCCGTGCGCACCGCCGACACCGCC
>NZ_JBEUPA010000101.1:0-31997 GCF_040492065.1 Actinomadura sp. NPDC000929
GTCTCGCGCCAGCCGCCGCCCCGCGCAGCCGCGCCCGGACGGGGCCGGGTGACGGCGGAGAGGCGGTCGGCGAGGGCGGCGGAGGAGTCGGGCGGGTCCGGCAGCGCGGGCGCGGTGATCTTGGCGAGGACCTCGTCGCGGGCGGAGCGCGCCTCGGCCTCGGCCTCGCGCACCAGGTCCAGGACGGCGGCGACGCCGCGGATCCGGGCGGCGAACCCCTCGCGCAGCCGCTCCGTCTCCTCCAGGCCGCGGCGCACCTCGGCGAGGCCGGAGCGGATCGCGTCCAGCCGCGCGGTGTCGGCGTGGCCGTCCCGCGCCAGCGCGAGCGGGTCGGCGCGCACGGTCGCGGCGACGGTCTCCAGCTCGTCGCGCAGCCGCTCGAAGGCGGGGTCCGCGCCGCCGGCCGACTCCAGCAGCTCCTCGGCCGCCCGCCGCTCGGCCTCGACCTCGGCCAGCCGCGACAGCAGCGTCGACCAGACCGTGTCGAGCGCGGCGACCGCCCGCGCGACCTCCTCGTAGAGCGGCGTCATCCGGTCGACCGCCGCGCGCGGCGTCAGCCTTTCGCCGGACGGGACGGCCAGCAGCGTCCGCCGCTCCAGCGGCACCTCCGCCGCGGGCAGCTCCACCGACGGCCCCTCCAGGAGGCGGGTGAGCTCGGCGAGCTGCGCCTGACCGGGCCTGCCGTGGCGGGCCCGCAGCTCCTCGGCGGCGGACAGGACGCGCCCGTGCAGGTCGAACAGCAGCCACAGGGACGCCGTCCGCGACCGCACGTCGGACTGCACGCGCAGCGTCGCGCCCCGCAGTGCCGCGCCTTCGAGCAACTGGTACCCCTGGTGGGCCTCCAGGTCCAGCAGGGCCGCGCCGATCCGCTCCCTCTCCTCCCGGAGGCGCGCGAGCGCCCGGTCCGCCTCGTCCCGGCTCATCGGAGGCCGGTCCAGGCGCGGCTCACTCAACGCTGATCCACGTCTGGCCCATGTTCGCCCCTGATTCCCCCGAATAGGCACGTTTCCGGGGCCAGTTTTCACCATGCGAGGCCGCCTTCTCAAGCGCGGGGCCGATCACCGCGCCCGACGGACCCCGGCCGCACCGCGAAGGCGGCGACTCCCCGCGCGGGCCTGCAAAATGTCAGTGTTCGAACGTATGATCGAACCATGGCGAACGTTGCGACGCACCCCCAGACCGCGCCCACCGCGCCCACCGCGCCGGCCGCGCTCACGGCGGCGGAGATCGCCGCCCTCGCGCTCTCGCTCGCGCACCTCGGCACCGGCCCGCAGGCCACCACCGCGCGCCGCGCCCTGCACATCCTCCTCGACGCCGCTCCGCACGACGACGTGGTCACCACCACGCTCGCCACCCTCACCACGCCCCTGGACGCCTCCACCTCCGACCGCGCCCGCGTGGTCGCCGCCGCCATCACCGAGCACCGCGTCGTCCGGCTCTGCTACGGCGACGCCGGCGCCAACGTCACGATCCGCGAGGTCGAGCCGGTCACCTGCCTGGTGCACCGCGACCACTGGTACCTCGTCGGCTGGTGCCGCATGCGCCGCGGCGTGCGCGCCTTCCGCTTCGACCGCATCCTCGCGGTCGAGTCCACCGGCCTGCTCGCCCGGCACCGGCGCGCCGACCGCTACCTCCCCTTCCAGCGGCGCCAGGCGGGCTGACCGCCCGCCGCGGGGGCCGCGCCCCAGCGGTCCCCGCGGACCGCTGGGGGCCGTTTCCGAACCGGGCCGCGCCGGCCGGTCAGACCGCCATCGTCCGCTGGACGGCGGCGGTGACCACGGTCCTCAGATCGCCGGCACGGGAGTAGGCGGCGCGCTGGAACCGGGCTCCGTTCCCGCGTTCCAGCACGCCGCCGAGGAGCTTGGCGACGGTGTCGAGATCGCCCGCGCGGTCGAGCGCGGGGGCCAGGTGCTCGACGAGCGCGGCCACCACCTCGCGGGCGGGGGCGGCCGTGTGGGTGCGCGGGTGCACGAGCTCGCCGCGCAGGCCGGAGCGCCCGGCCCGCCACATGGCCAGGCGCACCAGGTCCGTGCGCACCGGGTCGGGCGGCTCGCTCCGCCGCCACGCGTCCGCGGCGGTGTCGACCAGCGCCCGCACCAGCGCACCCTGCAGAACGGCGTCGTCGGCGTCCAGGCACACGTCCGCGACGCGGATCTCGACCGTCGGGTAGTGCCGCGACAACCGGGCGTCGAAATAGATCATGCCCTCGTCCACCAGGACCCCGGTCGCGAGCAGCGCGTCCACCGCCGTCCGGTACGCGCTCGCCGAGCCGAACAGCTCGGTCGGGCCGCTGGAGGGCCAGCGGCCCCAGACCTGGTGCCGCCAGCTGTCGGAGCCCGTGTCGGCGCCCTGCCAGAACGGGGAGTTCGCGCTGAGCGCGAGCAGCGGCGGCAGCCACGGCCGGATCCGGTCGAGGACGGCGGCGCCCTCCTCGGGGGACTCGATGCCGACGTGCACGTGGCAGCCGCAGGTGAGCTGCTCGTCGGCGGTGGGGCCGAAGGCGTCGGCCATCCGCAGGTAGCGGTGCGACGGGGTGAGCGAGGGGCGGACGCTGACCGGCGACGTCGCCAGCGCGGCGACGGCGGCGCCCACCCCGGCCGCGGACTGGCCCGCCGCGATCCGAGCCGACCGGACGTGGTCGGACAGCTCGTCGAGCGAGCCGCAGACCGGGGTGGCCGTCTCCAGCTGCTCGCGCTGGAGCTCGGTCTCCAGCGCCTTGGAGCGCCGCCCGCCGGTCAGGAACAGTTCGTCGTGGCGCCGGGCGTAGTGGATCACGGAGCCGGACAGGGCCTGGGGCGCGCCCGTCTCCGGGTCGACCAGGAGCAGCTCCTCCTCCACGCCGAACGTGCGCCCCGCCGCGCGAAGTGTCACCAGACATTCCTTCCCTGCCAGCACGGATGTACGTCCCGCGAGGGGAGCGTTCTGGCGGCGCGGGCCTGCCTAGAATGCGCCGGCGTCGACCGAGCGCTTGGTCAAAAGGAGGTGGTATGTCCTATCTCGTCGGCCAGTGGGGCACCGGACCCGTCGGCAGATCGTCGCTCAGGGCGCTGCTCGGGCACCCGGACCTCGAACTCGCCGGGATCGTCGCCGTCGACCCCCGGCACGCCGGCGTCGACGCAGCCGAGCTGGCCGGAAGCGGCCGCCCGGCCGGGATCCGGGCCACCGAGGACCCGGCGCCGCTCCTGGCCCGGCGGCCCCATGTCGTCTGCCACACGGCCTCCCGCGCCCGGGACGCGGCAGGGGAGCTGTGCCGCATCCTGGAATCGGGCACCGGCGTGGTCTCGGACATGCTGCCCTCACTCGTCCATCCGCCGTCCGCCGACCGCGCCCTCGTGCGCCGGCTCCGTTCCGCGTGCGCGACCGGCGGCGCCGCCTGCCTCACCCTCGGACCCAGCCCGGTGAACGACGTCCTCCCGCTGCTGCTGAGCGGCGGCTGCCTGCGCGTGCACTCCGTCAAGGTCACCCGCTTCACCTGCCGGGACGACCCCGAGGCCGGCGCCCGGCTCGGCTTCGGCGGCCCCCTCGGGCACCGTCCGCCGATCGTCCGGCCGGGCGGGCCGAGGCGGGCGTGGGGCCCGGTCGTGCGCCTCCTCGCCGAGCACCTGGCCGTTCCGCTGGACGAGGTGACCGAGACCTACGAACTGTGCCCGGCGCCCGAGGACGTCGGCCGCGTCGCCAAGGGGGCCCTCGCCGGCCTGCGGTTCCAGGTGTCGGGGCTGCTGCGCGGCCGTCCCGTGATCACCGTCGAGCAGGTCGCCCGGGTGCGCGCCGACATCGCCCCCCACTGGCCGGCCCCGCCGCCGGGCGCGACCGGCGGCCACCGCGTCGAGATCGACGGCGAGCCGCCCTGGCGGATGGACCTCGCGGGGCCCGCCGCCGACGATCCCGCCGCCTCGACCGCGCTGCGCATGGTCAGCGCCGTCCCCGCTGTGGCCGAGGCCCCGCCGGGCCTGCACACCCCGCTGACCCTGCCGCCGTTCACCGGTCGGCGCCGCCTGCGCTGAGCCATGCGGCGACCAGCGTCCCGGTCTCCTCCGGCCGGTCGACGTAGAGCATGTGGCCGGCGTCGACCTCGCTGATCACGAGGCCGGGGCCGAGCGCGGCGCGCAGGTCCACCACGAACTCGGGGCGGACGAAGTCGGCCGCCGTCGCGATGACCAGGTGCGTGGGCACGTCGGCGGGCGGCGCGAGGTGGGGGCGGGCCATCTCCGAGTACGCGGTCACCGCGGCCGCCGGCTCGAACCGCCACCGCAGCCGTCCGTCCGGGCCGTGCTCCAGGTGCTCGGCGACCTCCTCGTCCACGGCGTCCGGCGGAGCCGCCGGCCAGCGCGCCGCCCGGTCGGCCCGCGCCTCGGCGACGTCGCCGAAGGACGCCGGGGACAGCTGCCCGCGCGCCTCCCGGCCCGCGGCCGCCGGGACGAGCCCGATGGCCGGGTCCAGCAGGAGGAGCCGCCGCACCCGCCGCGGCGCGGTCCGCGCGAGGTGCAGCGCGATCATCCCGCCGTAGGAATGCCCGACGAGGTCGGCCCGCTCGACGCCCTCGGCGTCCATCATCGCGAGGACGTCGGCCACGTGCCGCTCGACCGTCCACGGCGGCTCGTGCGTCGAGCGCCCGTGGCCGCGCAGGTCGGGCGCGAGGACGGAGCGGTCCGGCAGGTACCGCTCGGCGGTCCGCCGCCAGCGCGCCCCGTGACCGCAGACCCCGTGGAGCATGACCACCGGTGCTCCGCCCGGGTCCCCGTACCGATGAACGTGCAGTACCGCGTCCGCCATGCGCTAAAGCGTATGCGCGGGGAGCCGGCCGCGAACGGCCTTCACCGGTCACCGGCCCGGTCAGGAACGTTCCCAGCGGACGGACGACAGGGCCAGGAGCGCCACATGGAAGGACACGCACGACTCCACGTCGTCGAGATCGGCGTCCAGGACCCGTTCGATGCGGCGGAGGCGCTCGTAGAAGGCGGGGCGGGAGAGGTGCGCCTGCTGGGCGGCGACGGCCTTGTTCCGGCCGGATTCGAGGTACAGCTCCAGGATGCGCGTGAGGTCGCTGCCGCGCTGGGCGTCGTACTCCAGGAGCGGGCCGAGCTCGCGCTCGACGAAGGTCTGGACGCGGGCGTCGTCGCGGAGGAGGTGCAGCAGCCCGCGCAGGCGCAGGTCGGGCAGGCGGTAGTAGAGGCGGGCCCCGGAGCCGCGCGCGGCGACGTCGGCGACCTGCTCGGCCTCCAGGAAGGAGCGGCGGACGTCGCGGATCGTCTCCACCACCGACCCGGCGGCCATCACGGTGTCGCCGGACTGCTTGCGGATCCGGGTGGCGACCTCGGTGAGCGCGGTCTCCACGTCGGCGCGGGCGGGCAGGGAGGCCAGGACGCCGACGCGGGCGTGCGGGCCGCCCTCGTCCAGGACGCCGACGAGCGCGGCGAGGCGCGCGTCCTTGCAGGCCGCCGCGGCCGTCTCGGCGAGCTGCGACAGCTCCCCGACGGGCGGGGCGGACCGGGACAGCGCGGGGCCGCGGTGGCGGAGCACGGCGCCGAGCAGCCGGCGGCCGGACAGCGGGACGCCGAGGGCGCGGGCGCGGGCCGCCGCCTCCTGCGGGTCGGAGTAGGCGTGCGCGAGGATGCGGGCGATGATCGTCCCGTGCGCCTGCCGCTCGACGCTCTCGGCGTGCCGGTCGAGGAGCCGGCCGAGGGCGAGGGTGGTGGCGGCCCGCTCGATCAGCACGGTCTCGCGCGGGGACGGCGGCGCGCCGAGGTCGACGATCAGCCGGCCCCAGTCCTCCCCCCGCGCGCCGACCATCGTGACCAGCCAGCCGGACGCCTCGTCGTAGCCGGTGCGGCGGCCGGGGCGGACGGCCCGCGAGCGGGTCTCCCACGCCGACAGCAGCTCGGCCGGGTCGGCGCCGCCGGCGTCCGCGGCGAGGACCTGGTGGGCGAGGTTCTCCAGCACCACCGGGTGCCCGCCGAGCGCCGCCACCTGCCGGACGACCTCGTCGGTGGAGGCGCCCTCGACCGACAGCTGGGTGAAGATCTCGTGCAGCTGCTCGGAGGCGCGCAGCTCGGCGAACTGCTCCTGGACGATCCGGGCGTGCACCGACTCGGTGATGTCGACGAACGCGGGCTCGTGCGCCAGCACGATCACCGGCAGGCCGAACTCCTCGGCCGCGGCGATCAGCGGGGGCGGCAGCACGCTGGCGTAGCGCCGGCCGAGCTCGATCATCAGGCCGCTGACACCGACGTCGGCGAGGTCGGCGATGTAGGCGCGGAGCCGCTCGGGCTCGTCGGGCAGCGCGATCCCGGTGGTGAGGACGAGCTCGCCGCCGTGCAGCAGATGCGCGATGTCGGTGACCTCGGCGACGTGCACCCAGCGGACCCGGTTGCCGGTGCGGTCGGCGCCCGCGACGACGTGCGGCTGGCCGCGGCGTACCGCGTCGAGCTGGAGGACGTCGTCGACAGTGGGCAGCATCACGGCGAGGATATCCGTACAGGGTGTCAGCGGCGATGATCCGGCCGTTACCGATGGTCGGCCGCCAGCAGACCGTTAAGCGGAGGCGCCCGGTCCTGACACTCTGCGGGTGGCCGCGGCCGCCCGCCGGAAACGAGACTTGGGGCATGTCGGAACACGCGAACCTGCTCAGGCGCCACCGGGCGGTCATGCCGTCCTGGATGGCGCTCAACTACCGGGACCCCATCGAGATCGTCGGCGGCAAGGGCAACCGCGTGACCGACGCCGAGGGGAACTCCTACCTCGACTTCTTCATCGGCATCCTGACGAACATGCTCGGGTACGACGTGCCCGAGGTCCGGGACGCGGTGGAGCGGCAGATCGCCACCGGCGTCGTGCACACCTCCACGGCGTACCTGCTGCGCGGGCAGGTGGAGCTGGCCGAGAAGATCGCCCGGCTGTCGGGCATCCCGGACGCCAAGGTGTTCTTCACCAACTCCGGGACGGAGGCCAACGAGACCGCGCTGCTGCTGGCCGCGTACGCGCGGCGCAGCGACCAGGTCCTCGCGATGCGGCAGAGCTACCACGGCCGGTCGTTCGCCGCGACGGGCGTCACCGGGAACCGCGGCTGGACGAACCTGTCGTACTCCCCTCTGGACGTCCACTTCCTGCACGGCGCCGACCGCCGGCTCCCGCAGTTCGCCGGGATGTCGGACGAGCAGTACATCGACGCCTGCACGCAGGACCTGCGGCACGTGCTGGCCACCGCCACCGGCGGCGACGTCGCCGCGCTCATCGCCGAGCCGATCCAGGGCGTCGGCGGCTTCACGATGCCGCCGGACGGCCTGTTCGCCGCCTACAAGCGCGTCCTCGACGAGTTCGGCATCCTGTTCATCTCCGACGAGGTGCAGACCGGCTGGGGGCGGACGGGCCAGGGCTTCTGGGGGATCGACGACCACGGCGTCACCCCGGACGTGATCACTTTCGCCAAGGGGCTCGGCAACGGCTTCGCGGTCGGCGGCGTCGTCGCGCGCGGCGACCTCATGGACGGCCTCCACGCGGTCGGCATCTCCACCTTCGGCGGCAACCCGGTGTCGATGGCCGCGGCCAACGCCACGCTCGACTACGTCCTCGACCACGACCTGCGGTCCAACGCCGCCCGGCAGGGCGCGACGATCATCGGGGGGCTGTCGGCGGCGGCCGGCCGGTTCCCGATCGTCGCGGACGTGCGGGGCAAGGGCCTGATGTTCGCGGTCGAGCTGGCCGACCCGCGGACGGGCGAGCCGAGCCCGCCGCTCGCCGCCGCGCTGATGGAGGCCGCCCGCGAGCGGGGGCTGCTGGTCGGCAAGGGCGGCCTGTACGGCAACGTGGTGCGCATGGCGCCGCCGCTGACCCTCACCGACGACGAGGCCGCGGAGGGCCTCGGCATCCTGATCGCATCGCTGGAAGCCGTCAACGGGATCGCCGTCGCCGGCGGGCCGGAGTCGGCCGCTCGCCGGGAGGACGCATGACCAGGCACGTGACGCACTGGATCGGCGGGAAGCCGTTCGGCGGGGAGAGCGCCCGGCGCGGCGAGATCTTCGAGCCCGCGTCCGGGCGCGTGGCCGGGACCGTCGACCTCGCCGGGGACACGGAGGTCGACGCCGCGGTCGCCGCCGCGAAGGCGGCGTTCCCCGGCTGGCGGGACGCCTCCCTCTCGCAGCGCACGAAGGTGCTGTTCCGCTTCCGCGAGCTGGTGGACGCGCACCGCGGGGAGCTCGCCCGGCTCATCTCGTCCGAGCACGGCAAGGTGGTCGCCGACGCGGCCGGCGAGGTCGCCCGGGGGCTGGAGGTCGCCGAGTTCGCCTGCGGCATCCCGCACCTGCTCAAGGGCGGGTTCTCCGAGAACGTCTCCTCGCGGGTGGACGCCTACTCGATCCTCCAGCCGGTCGGCGTGGCCGCCGGGATCACCCCGTTCAACTTCCCGGCGATGGTGCCGATGTGGATGTTCCCCGTCGCGATCGCGTGCGGGAACACGTTCGTGCTCAAGCCGTCCGAGAAGGACCCGTCGGCGTCGGTCCGGCTCGCCGAGCTGTGGGCCGAGGCGGGGCTGCCGGACGGCGTCTTCAACGTCCTGCACGGGGACAGGGCGGCGGTGGACGGCCTGCTGCGCCATCCCGACGTCAGGGCGGTCAGCTTCGTCGGCTCCACCCCGGTCGCGCGCCACATCTACGGGACGGCGGCCGCGAACGGCAAGCGGGTGCAGGCGCTCGGCGGGGCCAAGAACCACATGCTCGTGCTGCCGGACGCCGACCTCGACCTCGCGGCGGACGCCGCGGTGTCCGCCGGATTCGGGTCGGCGGGGGAGCGGTGCATGGCGATCTCCGTCGTCGTCGCCGTGGACCCGGTCGGGGACGAGCTGACGGCCAAGATCAAGGAGCGGGTCGCCGGGCTGCGGGTGGGGCCGGGCGACCACCCCGAGGCGCAGATGGGGCCGCTCGTCACGAGGGCGCACCGGGACAGGGTGGCGTCCTATCTGGACGGCGCCGTCGCGCAGGGCGCCACGCTCGCCGTTGACGGGCGCGACCCGGACGTCCTGGGCGGCGCCGGCGACGGCTTCTGGCTCGGGCCGGCCGTCCTCGACCACGTCACCCCGGACATGGACGCCTACCAGGACGAGATCTTCGGCCCGGTGCTGTCGGTCGTGCGGGCCGGGTCCTACGACGCGGCCATGGAACTGATCGCCGCCAACCCGTACGGCAACGGGACCGCGATCTTCACCAACGACGGCGGGGCCGCGCGCCGCTTCCAGAACGAGGTGGAGGTCGGCATGGTCGGGGTGAACGTGCCGATCCCGGTGCCGATGGCCTACTACTCGTTCGGCGGCTGGAAGGACTCGCTGTTCGGCGACAGCCACGCCCACGGCATGGAGGGCGTCCACTTCTACACCCGGACGAAGGCCGTGACGGCGCGCTGGCTCGACCCGTCCCACGGCGGGGTGAACCTCGGCTTCCCCACCAGCGGCTGAGGGCTCCGCGGGAATTACCTACCGAGCACGTTTTTCCGTTGTCAATTTCCGTCCTGCGCGGCCGGGTGAATAATGGCTCCACCCCATTGACTGGGTCTGTGTCCGGCGACACAATCTGACTGTCTCCCTTAATTGAAGCGAATTCAAAAGTCAGGGTCGGCAGTAAGAAACCCGTGGTCGTCGGCCGCGGGCCGGTGGAGCCGGATGTGCAGGAGAGCCGCGCTATGACCGCAGGCGACCACGCCGCCGAAGTGGACGCGCTCGGAAGGCGATTCCCGGGCTGGACCATTTGGTTCGGCCTGTTCACCGGTCATTGGTGGGCGCTGCCGCCCAGGGACCGCGACGTGGGGGACTTCCTCGAGGCCGACACTCCGCAGCGGCTCATCGCGCGGATCGAGGTGGTCGCCGGCGCCGTGCCGGCGCGGCGCCCGGCCGGCGGGCCGGCGCCCCCGGGCGGCCTGGTCCGGCCGTCCCTCGACCCCCGGCAGGACGTGCGGCGTCCCTCGAACCTCCTCCGTCTCGAGGGCGTCACACCGCCGCCGTCCGGCCGGGTACCGGTGATCGCGTGGCCGGGCGGCACCGCAGGGTGATCCGCCGTTCCCCACCCCCACCACGCCCACCGGTGCCGCCGCGGCCCCGGACAGGACGCGGGCCCGCGCCATATCCTCTCCAGCAACCTCCGTGTATGGCGCGGACGCCAGCACCCACCGTCCCTCCGGGGCCCGGCGGCCTCCCCTTCCAGCGGTCCGGCCCGAATCCGCATCCGAGGGTGCGGTAATGGTCATGCCGTTGTCACCCGCGGGAAAGCCCGCCGGGAAACAGGCGAGTCGCGATCTTCGGTAATTCCGGCCGAAGTCCTCACGGGACGGATGAGAAGTTCCGCGAGACCGGCGATCGCATCGTCGGCGTCCGCCGCGACCCGCGCAATGGCGGCGGGAGTCCTCCGGCACCGCCGTTCGCGAGCGGGGTCCGTGCGTCCGCCCGCCGCGGAGACGCTACGCTGCGCCGACGGGCCCGTTCGCGAGGGGGAGGGCCCTGGCACGGATCGGGAGCGACATGCGGCGCAGGGCCACGGCACGGGTCAAGGCGGCGACGGCCCTGGCGGCGGCCGCGGCACTCGGCGCCGCGGGGCTCGGCGCGTGCAGCGGCGGGGACGACAAGCCGGTGGGCGTCGCCAAGGTGGTGAGCACCCTCGGCCCCGGCGAGGGGGCGCTGAACCTCCTCACGCTGCCCGGCTCGGTGGAGAGCGGCGGAACCGACCCGCGCGTGGACTGGGTCACGCCCTTCCAGGAGCGCACCGGCTGCAAGATCGGCCTGAAGGTCGTCAAGACGCCCGAGGAGATGGCCGACCTCATGCGCGACCGGGGCCGCCGCTACGACGGCGTCGCCGCGCCGCCGGAGGTCGCCGGGCGGCTGGTCGAGGAGAACCAGGCCGTCCCGATCAACCCCGACCTCGTGGACGGGTACAAGAAGCTCGAACCGAGGCTGCGCAAGCTCCTGGAACGCGACGGCAAGCACTACGGCCTGCCGTACGTGTGGGGCTCCAACCTGCTGATGTACGACACTCGCGCCGTCCAGGCGCCGACGAGCTGGGCCGCGCTGTTCGACCCCGGCCAGGCCCGCCGCCACTCCGGGAAGATCGTCATGCGGGACAGCCCGCTCGCGATCGCCGAGGCCGCGCTCTACCTCAAGGGCCGGCAGCGCAAGCTCAAGATCCGCGACCCCTACTCGCTGACGCCGGCGCAGCTCTCCGCGGCCGGGCGGGTCCTGGCCCAGCAGCGCAGGTACGTGGGGGAGTACTGGGACCTTCCGGCCGACGCGGTCAGCGCGTTCGCCGGCGGCCGGGCCGTGCTCGGCCAGGCCTGGCCCTACCACGCTGACGTGCTGAACCGCGCGTCGCGGCCCGTCCAGAGCGTCATCCCGTCCGAGGGCGCGACCGGATGGATGGACGCGTGGATGATCGGCGCCCGCGTCCAGCACCCGAACTGCATGTACCAGTGGCTCCAGTGGACGGCCTCGCCGGACGTCCAGCAGCAGGTCGCCGAGTGGACGGGGGTCGCGCCCGCCAACCCGCAGGCGTGCTCGGGCGACCGCCTCAAGTCCGGCTTCTGCGCCGCCTACCACGTGGGCGACCGCGGCTACCTCAACAAGATCGTGTTCGCGCACGCGCCGTCGAAGGCGTGCGGCGGCGACTCGGGCGAGAAGGACTGCACCGACTACGCCGAGTGGACGCGGACCTGGATCCAGGCCACCAAGGCCTGAGGTCCGCGCGAGAGTCTCTCCGACGCGCCCGACCGCCCCCAGCCGGGCGCGTCTCACGGGTGGTCCTGGGCTTCCCCCCGAAACGCCCAGGTCACCCTCTCCCTGGAGAGACCTCCATGACGGCGGCGCCTGCCGCCGTCCGCGCCGGCGGCGGCTCCCCCACCGTCCGTCCGGCGCCCGTGAGCGGCTCCCGGGGGCCCCGCCGTGCGCGGGGTACCGGCGGGGCGGGTGCGCAGTCGTCGCACGCGAACACCCCGGACGAGTCCGGCAGGCGGCCGACGCGGACGCGCGGCCGGGGCCACCTCTTGCGGCAGACGACGCACGCGTCGCCCAGGCGCTGGGCCGTGCTCAACCCCTGCGGGTCGACGACCGGCTCGCCCCTCTGGCCCATGTCTCCATCCCCCCGGTGGGAGTCGCCTTCACGTCCTCCTTTATAGGCGGGGAAGTGTGTTGTCGCTGCTAGGGAAGGTGAAAAGGGCGGCAAAGCCTCCCGTGTCGCCCTGCGCCCCAAGGGCTCGCGGGTTATGTCCGGCGCCCGGCACGGCGGGCCGTCGAGGCAATGACCGCTTTTCGGCAGGTTATGCGGTCACCGACCAGGCCCTTTGCTCTCTTTTGGCAGGTCCGTACGTACAAAGGAGACATGTCGGCCAGGAACGTCGAGGATCGGCGAGTCCGGCCGCACATGCCCCGCCTCCCGCGGACGCGTGTGACTTCGGCGACGGACACCGCATTCGGCTGTCTGATGGTGGCCGCGGTGGGCGCGGCGGCCGCCGTCCTCTACGCGCTCGCCGGCGTGGGCCGCCCCGGGGTGCTCGCGGCCGTCATGGCCGCGCTCGCGGCGGTGGCCGTCGCGGCGGCCAGGTGGGGGGCGGCGCACTCCTCGCGCGGGTCGCTCCGGCCGGTGGAACGGCTCCGGCGGGAGCTGGAGAGGCTGACCGAGGACGACGCGGGCGGCCGCGTCGCCGTCCCGGCCACGGGCGATGAGGCGGAGCGGCTGGCCGAGCGCGTGAACGAGCTGCTCGACCGGCTGGAGACCGCGATCCTGCAGCGGCGCGCGTTCGTCGCCGACGCCTCGCACGAGCTGCGCACGCCCATCACCGGGCTGCGCACCCGCATCGAGCTGGCCCTCGCCGCCCCCGAGGAGGGCGACGCCGTCGACACCCTGCGCCGCTCGCTGGCCGACATCGACCGGCTGCACCGGATCGTCGAGGACCTCCTCGTCCTCGCCCGCCTCGACTCCGGCGACATCCCCGCCCGGGAGCCCATCGACCTCGGGGCGCTGGTGGAGGCGGAGGCCGCGCTGCGCAGCCCGCCGGTCGCGATGGTGGTGAAGGTCGAGCCGGGCCTCGTCGTCGGCGGCGACCGGCAGCGCCTCGGCCGCGCGGTGCGCAACCTGCTCGCCAACGCCGAGCGCTACGCCGCCGCGCAGATCGAGGTCGAGGCCCGCGCGGACGGCGACGGGGCCGTCGTCGAGGTGCACGACGACGGCCCGGGAATCCCGTTCGCCGACCGGGACCGCGTCTTCGAGCGGTTCGCCCGGCTGGACCCGGCCCGCAGCCGCGACAAGGGCGGCAGCGGGCTCGGCCTGCCGATCGCGCGGGAGATCGCCCTCTCCCACGGCGGGACCCTGGAGGTCGCCGACGGGGCCTACGGCGCCCGCCTCGTGCTCCGGCTCCCGCTGTCCCGGTGACTCAGCGGAACGCGTGGACGTTCTCCCCGGCCCACTGCGCGAAGGAGCGGGACGGGCGGCCGAGCACCTTCTCCACGTCGGGGCTGACGCGGCGCTCGGCCTCGGTCGGCTCGCCGAGGATGTCGAGGGTGCCGTCGACGACCGGCGCGGGCATGAACTCCAGCATCTGCGCCCGCGCCTCCTCCCGGGTCTGCTCGGCGAACGCCACCGGCTCGCCGAGCACGTCGCCGATCGTCCGCGCCCTTTCCCGCGGCGTGAGCGGAGCGGGCCCGGTGAGCTCGTAGACGCGGCCCTCGTGCCCGCTCTCCCGCAGGGCCGCGGCCGCGACCTCGGCGATGTCGGACGGGTGGACGAACGGCAGCGCGACGTCGGCGAACGGCGCGGCGGCCGCCCGGTGGGCGCGGACCGGCTCCGCCCACGCGAACGCGTTGCTGGCGAAGCCGCCGGGCCGCAGGATGGTCCAGTCCAGCCCCGACTCCCGGACGGCGTCCTCGAACGCCTTGAGGTGGCTGTGGCTGTGCGCCGTCGGGCGCGTGCCCGCGCCCTGCGAGGACATCAGCACGACCCGCTCCACGCCGGCGGACTTCACCACGTCCAGGACGGCGCGCGGGTCCAGGTCCTCGGGCGTGCCGAGCAGGTGACCGGCGACGAGCAGGAAGAGCGCGTCCGCCCCGTCCAGGACGGGCCGGAGGGTCTCCGGCTCGGCGAGGTCGGCCGCGCGGTGGACGACGCCTGCGGGCAGGTCGCCGGGGTCGGTGCGCGACACCGCAGTCACCCGCTCGCCCGCCTCGGCCAGCGCCCGCACCAGCGGCCGCCCGACGTTCCCCGTGGCGCCCATGACAACGATCATTGCTTTCTCCCTCTGAGCTGCGTTGACACCGCCGGGGCGGTGCCGTCGCGGTGCGACACGGGGAAAGCTAACATCCTGGATATAGTAGGTACCTAGAAGAAAGTGACTACCCCGGGAGGCCGTGATGGTGGACGCCAGGACCGAGGAGGCGCTCGACCCCGAGCTGGCCTGCCCGATCGCCCCGGTGGTCGACCTCGTGTTCAGCCGCTGGACCACCCCGATCCTGTGGACGCTGCACGAGTACGGGCGGCAGCGGTTCGTGGAGCTCCAGCGCCGCGTCGCCACGATCACGCCGAAGGTGCTGACCCAGCGCCTGCGGCAGATGGAGCGCGACGGGCTCGTCGTCCGCACCTACCACCCCGAGGTGCCGCCGCGCGTCGAGTACGAGATCAGCGAGCTGGGCCGCAGCCTCGCGCCGCTGTTCGCGGCGCTCGCGGAGTGGTCCGCCGAGAACCTGGAGAAGGTCGAGCGGGCGCGGAGCGCCTACGACGGCGGCGAGGGCTGAGACGGGGCCGGCGCGGCGGCGGGGCGGCGGCGGGGCGAACGGCGTCCGCGCGATCCCGGGGCGGCCGATGCCCGACAATGGACGCGTGATGTCTCCTTCAAGCCCCGACACGGCCGCCCGCGAGCTGGTCGTCCTCGGCTCCACCGGCTCCATCGGCACCCAGGCCCTGGACGTGATCCGACGCAACCCCGGCCGGTTCCGGGTGACGGGGCTGGCGGCCGGCGGCGGGCGGGTGGACCTGCTGGCCGAGCAGGCGCTGGAGTTCCGGCCCGAGGTCGTCGCGGTGGCCCGGGCCTCCGCCGCGCAGGAGCTCCAGCTCGCCTTCTACGCCGAGGCCAAGCGGCGCGGCTACGCCTCCGGCGACTACCCCATCCCCAAGATCGTGGCGGGTCCCGACGCGGTCGCCGAGGTCGCCGCCTGGCCGTGCGACGTGGTGCTCAACGGGGTGACCGGCGCCCTCGGCCTCGCCTCGACGCTGGCCGCGCTGGACGCGGGGCGCACCCTCGCCCTCGCCAACAAGGAGTCGCTCATCGTCGGCGGCCCCCTCGTCAAGGAGCGGGCGCGGCCGGGGCAGATCGTCCCCGTCGACTCCGAGCACTCGGCGCTCGCCCAGTGCCTGCGCGGCGGGCGGGCCGAGGAGGTGCGGCGGCTGGTGCTCACCGCGAGCGGCGGCCCCTTCCGGGGGCGGGCCCGCGACGAGCTGACCGGCGTCACCCCGGAGCAGGCGATGAACCACCCCACCTGGGACATGGGCCCGGTCATCACGATCAACTCCGCGACCCTCGTCAACAAGGGCCTGGAGGTCATCGAGGCGCACCTGCTCTTCGACGTCCCGATGGACCGCATCGAGGTGATGGTGCACCCGCAGTCGGTCATCCACTCGATGGTCGAGTTCACCGACGGCTCCACGCTGGCGCAGGCGAGCCCGCCCGACATGCGGCTGCCGATCGCGCTCGGCATCGACTGGCCCGACCGGGTGCCGGACGCCGCGCCCGGCGTCGACTGGAC
Source organism: Actinomadura sp. NPDC000929 (assembly GCF_040492065.1). NCBI lineage: Bacteria > Bacillati > Actinomycetota > Actinomycetes > Streptosporangiales > Thermomonosporaceae > Actinomadura > Actinomadura sp. NPDC000929. Next base: position 15,758 of record NZ_JBEUPA010000101.1, read on the forward strand.
CAGGGCGCACACCTGGGAGCTGTTCCCCCTGGACGACGAGGCCTTCCCCGCCGTCGCGCTGGCGCGCCGCGCCGGCGAGCTGGGCGGGACGGTCCCCGCCGTCTACAACGCCGCCAACGAGGAATGCGTGGAGGCCTTCCGCGCGGAACGGCTCCCGTTCCTCGGGATAGTCGACACCGTCGCGCGGGTAGTGGAGGAGCACGGTTCGGGCACCACCGGAGGCCTGACGCTCGACGACGTCCTCGCGGCGGACACCTGGGCGCGGACCAGGGCCAGGGAACTGACCGCGACCGTCTGACCCGGGGGCCCGCCTCGGGAGGAACCTCGGAGGGGACCCGATGGCCTTCTTCCTCGGCGCGGTGGCGTTCGTGGTGGCGCTGCTGGTCTCGGTGATGCTCCACGAGGGCGGGCACCTGCTCACCGCCAAGCGGTTCGGGATGAAGGCCACGCAGTACTTCGTGGGGTTCGGCCCGACCCTGTGGTCCACCCGCCGGGGCGAGACGGAGTACGGCGTGAAGGCGGTCCCGCTGGGCGGCTTCGTCAAGATCGTCGGCTACACGCCGCTGGAGGAGATCCCCGCCGCGGACCGCCCGCGCGCGTTCTACCGGCAGCCCGCGGGGAGGCGCGCGGTCGTCATCGCGGCCGGCGTGGTCGCCAACCTCGTGTTCGCGTTCCTGCTGCTCATGGCGATGGCCATGACGATCGGCGTGCGGGAGCCCGGCACGGTGACCAGCACGGTCGAGGCGGTCACGACGTGCGTGCCCGCCTCGCTGTCCAGCGGCTGCGGCGCGAACCGGCCGACGTCCCCCGCCGTGCGGGCCGGGCTGCGCGCGGGCGACCGCGTCGTCTCGTTCGACGGCACTGCGATCTCCGACTGGACCGGGCTCACCCGGGCGATCGACGCCGCCGAGCCGGGCCGGACCGTGACGGCCGTGGTCGTGCGGCCGGGCGCGCCGAGGCCGGTGACGCTCCGGATCACGCTCGCGGACGTGGACGGGCGGCCGTTCGTCGGGATGTCGGCGAAGGTCGTGGGCGCCGGGTACGAGCGGACCGGGCCGCTCAACGCGGCCGTGTTCGCCGGGGAGGGCATCGGCCGCACCGTGGCCGGGATCGGGCGGGCCGCGGCGGACCTGCCCTCCGCCGTCCCGAAGCTGTTCTCGCCCGAGCGGGGGAGCACGCCCGGCGGCCAGGTCGGCAGCGTGGTCGGCGCGACCGAGGTGTCCGGGCAGATCTTCTCCGCCCAGAGCTCCGCCCGCGACAAGGTCGCCCTCTACCTGTCGCTCGTCGTCTCGGTGAACATCTTCCTCGGCGTGCTCAACGTGCTGCCCCTGCTCCCGCTGGACGGCGGTCACCTGGCGGTGGTCGCCTACGAGCGGGCGCGGGCCGGCGTCAACCGGATCAGGGGGCGGCCGGATCCGGGCACCGTGGACATGACGCGGCTCATGCCCTTGACATACCTGGCCGTGCTGGTGCTGGTGGGATTCGGCGTGCTGCTGATTCTCGCCGACGTGCTGAACCCCCTTCGACTGCCGTAATGACGTGAAACGTTTACCGAGTGTGCTCAAATGGTCACACTGGCTGAAGCCGGGTGCCGTCAACTCAGCCGCGCGGGGCACCTAGGCTTTGTACGGGGCCGAAAATTGAGGAGAGGGATGAGCGTTTCACTGGGTATACCGAGCGTCCGCGGCGAGGGCGACGGGCAGGGGGCGCCGGGACCGATCGCGCCCCGCCGCAGATCCCGGCAGATCATGGTCGGCGACGTCCCGGTGGGCGGCGACGCCCCCGTGTCGGTGCAGTCGATGACCACGACCCTTACCGCCGACGTGAACGCCACGCTCCAGCAGATCGCGGAGCTGACCGCGTCCGGATGCCAGATCGTCCGCGTCGCCGTGCCGTCGCAGGACGACGCCGAGGCGCTGCCGGCGATCGCGCGCAAGTCGCCGATCCCCGTCATCGCCGACATCCACTTCCAGCCCAAGTACGTGTTCGCGGCGATCGACGCCGGCTGCGCGGCCGTCCGCGTCAACCCGGGCAACATCAAGAAGTTCGACGACCGGGTCGGCGAGATCGCGCGCGCCGCCAAGGACGCGGGCGTGCCGATCCGTATCGGCGTGAACGCCGGCTCCCTGGACAAGCGCCTGCTGGAGAAGCACGGCAGGGCCACTCCGGAGGCGCTGGTCGAGTCGGCGTTGTGGGAGTGCTCGCTGTTCGAGGAGCACGACTTCCGCGACATCAAGATCTCGGTCAAGCACAACGACCCCGTCGTGATGATCGAGGCGTACCGGAAGCTGGCGGCGGCCTGCGACTACCCGCTGCACCTCGGCGTCACCGAGGCGGGCCCAGCGTTCCAGGGCACGATCAAGTCGGCCGTCGCGTTCGGCGCGCTGCTGGCGGAGGGCATCGGCGACACGATCCGGGTGTCGCTGTCCGCGCCGCCGGTGGAGGAGGTGAAGGTCGGCACGGCGATCCTGGAGTCGCTCGGGCTGCGCAAGCGCGGCCTGGAGATCGTCTCCTGCCCGTCCTGCGGTCGCGCGCAGGTGGACGTGTACTCGCTGGCCGAGCAGGTCACCGCCGGGCTGAAGGACTTCCCGGTCCCGCTGCGCGTCGCCGTGATGGGCTGCGTGGTGAACGGGCCCGGCGAGGCCCGCGAGGCCGACCTCGGCGTCGCGTCGGGCAACGGCAAGGGCCAGATCTTCGTCAAGGGGCAGGTCGTCAAGACCGTCCCCGAGGCGCAGATCGTCGAGACCCTGATCGAGGAGGCGATGCGCATCGCCGACGAGATGGGCATCGAGATCGCCGAGGACGGCACGGTCTCCGGACCGGGCGCCGAGGTGGTGGTCGGCTGACTCGCTCGTCCGGGCCGGCGCCCGCTTTCCGGGCGGCGCCGTAACGGGACTTCAGGGCCCCGGGTCTTGTGATCCGGGGCCTTTTCGTATGCCCGGAACCCGCCCCGGAGCTGGGCATCCGCGACCGGAACGTTCGGAGTTATCACAGAGTTCCGCTGATCTTGTCACGATTCCGCATCCACTCTGATGGGCCCCTGTTGGGCGGTACGCCCGAACCGCCACAATCTTCACTCATTTACCCGTATGTCTGACTCAACCGGAGTCGGCACGATAGGGGGATATGTGAAGAGGACTGTTGTCGTGGCCGCGGTGGCCGGGCTCGGTCTCACCGGTCTCGGCGCCACAAGCGCACAGGCCGCGAGCCCCTCCGCCGGAACGGCCGGAGGATTCAACCCCTCGGCGGCCCAGTGGCACGCCTGCCCCGCGGACTTCGTCCAGACGGTGCACAACCTGTACGACGGGCTGTACCCCGTCTCCAAGATCGTCCAGTGCGCCGAGCTGTCGGTGCCGATGGACTACGCCAAGCCGCAGGGCAAGAAGATCACGATCCAGCTCACCCGGACGCCGCACACCGGCTCCGGTCCGGCCAAGGGCGACATCGTGGTCAACCCCGGCGGGCCGGGCGGCGGCGGCGCCCTCTTCGGGCCGCGGGTGTTCGCGCAGAACTCCGCCCCGATGCGCGAGGCGTACAACGTCATCGGCTTCGACCCGCGCGGCGTCGGCATGAGCGTCCCGGCCCTGAGCTGCGACCCGAACTACACCAACGCCCCGCGCCCGGACTACGGCACCGGTGACCGCAAGTCGGTCGCCACGTGGCTGAAGCTGTCCAAGGGCTACGCCGAGGCGTGCGGCAAGGCCGACAAGACCGGGCTGCTCGACCACATCAAGACGATCGACTCGGTCAACGACGTGGAGTCGATCCGGCGGGCGCTCGGCAACAAGAAGCTCGACTACTACGGCGCCTCCTACGGCACCTACCTCGGCTCGACCTACGCCACCGTCTACCCCAAGAACGTCGGGAAGATGGTGCTGGACGGCAACGTCGGCCCGTCCGACGCCTGGTACGACGCCAACCTGAACCAGGACGTCCAGTTCGACATCAACATCGACTACTACTTCGGCTGGATCGCCAAGTACGACTCGGTGTACCACCTCGGCACCACGCAGAAGCAGGTCCGGAGCTTCTTCTACGACCTGCGGGCGCAGCTCAAGAACAAGCCCGTCTACTACACCGACCCGGACAGCGGGCAGACGCTCGCCGTCGGGCCGGACGAGCTGACCGACGTGATCCTGAACGCCGGGTACCGGCGCAGCCAGGCCATCTGGCACGGGTACGCGTCCGCCCTGGCGGCGTACAAGTCGGGCGACACCGCCACGTTCGCGGGGACGTTCGGCGCGCCGACGACCGGCGGCTCCGACGACAACGGCTACGCCGTCTACCTCGGCGTGCAGTGCACCGACGTCCAGTGGCCGCTGAGCTGGAACAAGTGGCAGCGCGACAACGAGCGGATCGACCGGAAGCACCCGTTCGAGACCTGGGCCAACGCCTGGTACAACGCCCCGTGCCTGTACTGGCCCGCCAAGGCCGGCAAGCCGGTGAACATCGGCCACACCCGCGACCTGCCGCGCAACATCCTCATGTTCCAGTCGACCGCGGACGCGGCCACGCCGTACGCGGGCGCGCTGGAGATGCACCGCAGGCTCAAGGGCTCGCGCCTCGTCGTCCAGGACGGCGACCGCACGCACTGCATCGTGCACCGCGGCTCCGCCCAGGTGGACGCCTACTTCGACGCCTACTTCCTGCGGGGAGAGCGTCCGGAGCAGAGCACCGTCCACGTCCCGCAGCTCGGTGACCCGAAGCCGCCGTCCACGGCGACCGCCAGGACGCTGAGCGGCACGGGCTCGCTGAAGGCCGCGCAGCTCAAGGCCGACGTCATCCGCTGACGCCGGGCGCGGCCCATGCGGTCCGGACCCCGGGGAGCGGTCCCCGGGGTCCGGCACCCGCCGGCCGCGCAGGTCGCGGCGAGCAGGTCGCGACACGCAGGTAGTACGCATCAGCCACGCATCGGCGACGCCCCCCTCCGGCATGGCGCCGGCCCGGAGTCGCCGATCTGAGGGGGTCAAGTGAAAAGGATCGTTCTCGTCGCGACCGCTGCGGTCGTGGCGGCGGGCGGCGCAGGGTTCGCCGTCTCCGCGAGCGCGGACACCGGGGGCCTCGGTGCCGCGGCGGTCAAGGGCATCGACTGGGGCAAGTGCGAGGTCAGCGGCCCTAGCGACCCGATGAACAAGGCCGAGTGCGCCCAGGTCGAGGTGCCGCTCGACTACGCCTGGCCCAACGGCCGCAAGATCTCCATCGCGGTGTCGCGCTTCCGGCACACCGACGAGAAGAACTACCAGGGGACCCTGTTCGTCAACCCCGGCGGCCCGGGCGGCAGCGGCCTGCAGTACGCGCCCGCCCTCGCCCGCTGGATCGGCGGCACCGGGCACGCCGACGTCGCCGCCAAGTACGACATCATCGGCTTCGACCCGCGCGGCGTCGGCTCCAGCAAGCCCGCGCTGAGCTGCGACCCGAACTTCTCCGACCCGATCCGGCCGGACTACGTGCCCTCCTCCGCCAAGGAGGAGAAGGCCTGGATCGCCAAGTCGAGGAAGTACGCGCAGGACTGCGCGAAGAAGTTCGGCTGGCTGCTGCCGCACATGCGCACCACCGACGCCGCGCGCGACGTCGACGCGATCCGCGCCGCGCTCGGCCAGGACAAGATCAGCTGGTACGGCTTCTCGTACGGCACCTACTTCGGCGCCACCTACGCCACGCTCTTCCCCAAGCGCGTGAAGCGGATGGTGCTGGACGGCAACGTCAACCCGAAGACGGTCTGGTACGACGCCCAGCTGGAGCAGGACAAGGCGTTCGAGCACAACATGAAGGCCTGGTGGGCCTGGATCGCGAAGTACGACTCGCTCTACCACCTCGGCAAGAGCGAGAAGGCCGTCGAGGCCAAGTACTACGCCGTCCGCGCCGCCGCGAAGAAGGCGCCGATCGGCGGCCAGATGGGCCCGGACGAGCTGGACGACACCGTGCTGTCCGCCGGCTACAACACCGGCTACTACATCCCGTTCGCGCAGGCGCTCTCGGCGTGGGTCAACGACAAGGACGCCTCCGGGCTCCTCGACTGGATGAACCCCGGCGGCGACGACAACGGCTTCGCCGTGTACAACGCCGTCCAGGCCGCCGACGCCCGCTGGCCGCGCAACTGGAGCAAGTGGCACCACGACGCCGCGAAGCTCTACCGGCAGGGCTACAGGTTCAACACCTGGAGCAACGTCTGGTTCAACGCCCCGATCGCCTTCTGGCCGTTCCAGGGCGGGCCGGAGTTCAAGCTGAAGGGCGCCAAGGGCCTGGCGGGCATGCTGCTCGTGCAGTCCACCCAGGACGCGGCGACCCCGGTCGCGGGCGGCGTGGAGATGCACAAGCTCTTCCCGTCCTCGCGCCTGGTGTTCGAGGTCGGCGGCAAGACCCACGCCAACACGCTCAACGGCAACGCGTGCCTGGACGACAAGGTCGCGGCGTACCTCGACACCGGGGCGCTGCCGCAGAGCCACCGCGGCCCGGACGCCTACTGCAAGGCCGTCCCGGCGCTGAACGACCCCGACCCAACGGCCATGACCGCGAAGGCCGCACGCGCCTCCGCGGGCAAGGACCTTCCGGTCGGGCGTCCGTAACGGTAAGCAGCACAGCGGTGGTCAGCACAACGGTGGGCAGCGCAGCCATCGGATAGTGCGCAGGCGTGTTCCGCGGTGCGTCCGTCCCGTCCCTCAGCGAGGGCGGGGCGGGCGCACCGCGTCGCGCTTCACCGGCGCTTGGTTTTCGCGGGTGGTCCCGTTTGGGGCTGGAATCGCGCGATCCTCGGGGTGCGCGGTTCCCGGCCGCCCCGCCGGTAGAAAGCGAACGTGCTGAACGACGCTGGAAAGAGGGCCGCCGCCGGGACGGCGGCCGCCGCGGTCACCCTCGCCGTCGCCGGGGCCGCCGCCGCACTGGGGAGGCCCGCGGACGCCGCCCCCGCCCCCCGTCCCGAGCCGAGGCCCGCCGGTCTCGCGTGGAAGTCCTGCCCCGCCAAGGATCCGGTGGAGGGCACCCGGCTCAAGGGCCTGCAGTGCGCGTCCGTCCGGGTGCCGCTCGACTACGCGGACCCGGCCGGCAGGCAGATCACCCTGGAGATCAGCCGCGCCCGGCACACCGCGCCGAGGTCCAAGGGCGTGGTGCTGCTCAACCGGGGCGGCCCCGGCGCGCACGGGCGCGACCTGGCCCGGTTCTTCGCCGACTCGCTGCCGAAGGGGGTCGCCGCGTCCTACGACTGGATCGGCTTCGACCCGCGCGGCGTCGGCGCCAGCAGGCCCGAGCTGATCTGCGACCCCGGCTACCAGAGCCCCGGCCGCGCCCGCCCCGACACGGTCCCCGCGAGCGCGGCGGAGGAGGAGGCGTGGAAGGCGCGGGCACGGCACTACGCCGGCGACTGCGCCCGCCGGTACGGCGCGATCCTTCCGCACATGGGCACCGCCGACGGGGCGCGCGACATGGACGCCGTCCGCGCCGCCCTCGGCCAGCAGAAGATCAGCTACTTCGGGTACTCCTACGGGACGTACCTCGGCGCGGTGTACGCCACGATGTACCCGCAGCGGGTCCGCCGCATGGTGCTCGACAGCGTCGTCCGGCCGAGCGGGGTCTGGTACGGCGACAACCTCGACCAGAACGTCGCCTTCGAGAAGCGCATCCACGCGTACTTCGCCTGGATCGCCCGCCACCACACGACCTACCGGCTCGGCGACTCCGGACGGAAGGTCGCCGCCGCCTACGCCAGGGTGCGCGCGGCGCTCAAGGCCAAGCCGATCGGCGGGCGGATCGGGCCCTCCGAACTCGACGAGGCGTTCCTCGCCGACGGGTACGGCGACTACAACTGGGCCGGGCACGCGAGGGCGCTGTCGGCCTACGCCGTCCGGCACGACCCGGGGCCGCTGCGCAAGGTGTGGCAGCCGCCGTCACGGCTCGACCAGAACAACTACACGGTCTACAACGCCGTCCAGTGCCGGGACGCGGCCTGGCCGCGCGACTGGGGGCGCTGGCACGCCGACAGCGAGCGCCTCTACCGCCGCGGCTACCGTTTCGAGACCTGGAGCAACACCTGGTACAACGCGCCCTGCGCCTTCTGGGGGGTTCCGGGCGGGCCGCAGCCGCGGGTCGGGGGCGGCTCCGCGCTGCCGCCGATCCTGATGGTGCAGGCCACCGAGGACGCCGCGACCCCGTATCCGGGCGCGCTGGAGATGCACCGCCGGTTCCCGACGTCCAGGCTGCTCGTCCAGGTCGGCGGGCGCAACCACGGCGTCTCGCTCTCCGGCGACAGGTGCGTCGACGGGGCCGTCGCCGCCTACCTCGGCGGCGGGGCGCTGCCCGCGAACCGGCCGGGGCCGGATCGCAAGTGCGCGGCCGGGCCCGAACCCGTCGTGGCCAAGGCGGGCAGGGCGGAGCACGCGGCCGCGCACCGGTGACCACTTCCCGGACGAGGCCGTGACGGAGGCCGTGGAGGTGTGCGGCCCCCGGACGGCATAGGCTTGTCCACGTGGAGCTTTCAGTGGTGAGGGCCGGGGGCCGGTAGCCGTGCGGATGCTGGGCTCGATGCCGGTGCGCGTGCTGGACGACAGGTACCGCGCGGAGGCCCTCGCGATCCTGGACGCCGACCCGGTGTCCAACGTCTTCGTGAGCTCCCGCGTACACGCCGCGGGACTCGATCCGCGCCGCCTCGGCGCCCAGATGTGGGGCTACCTGCGGGACGGCAGGCTCGTCTCACTGTGCTACTCGGGCGCCAACCTCATCCCGGTCGCGGCCGGGCCGGAGGCCGTCCGGGCGTTCGCCGAGCGGGCCCAGGCGCAGGGACGGCGCTGCTCGTCCATCGTCGGACCCGTCGGCGCGGTCGGAGAGCTGTGGGAGATCCTCGCGCCGTACTGGGGGCCGCCGCGGGCCGTCCGCGCCGCCCAGCCGGTGATGGCGACCTCCTCCGTCCCCGACGTGCCCGCCGACCCCGGCGTGCGCCGGGTCCGGATGGAGGAGTTCGACATCGTCTACCCGGCCTGCGTGGCGATGTTCACCGAAGAGGTCGGGGTGTCGCCCAACGCCGGTGACGGGGGCGTGCTCTACCGGGCCCGCGTCGCCGAGCTGATCCGCGACGGCCGCGCCTTCGCCCGCATCGAGGACGGCCGCGTCATGTTCAAGGCCGAGATCGGCGCCGTCACCCCGCGCGCCTGCCAGGTGCAGGGCGTGTGGGTGCCTCCCGACCTGCGGGGGCAGGGCCGGTCGGAGACGGGGATGTCCGCGGTGGTGCGGGAGGCGCTGCACGGCGTCGCGCCGACCGTCTCGCTGTACGTCAACGACTACAACACCCGCGCGCGGGCGGCGTACCGCCGGGTCGGATTCACCGAACTGGGCTCTTTTATGTCGGTTCTCTTCTGATTGTCATTGCGTGCCTGATATGACCCGGTACCTGAATCGATCTTCCGGGCCGGGTACCATCCCGCCGTGGAGTTCGCCGGGGCGTTGCGGCAGGCGATCCAGTCGAGCGGGCTGACCCTGGAGCGGATCCGTCACCGGCTCGGCCGGCGCGGGCTCACGGTCAGCGTGGCCACCCTGAGCTACTGGCAGCGGGGCCGCAGCCGGCCGCGCTCGCGCACCGTGGTCGTCGCGCTGGAGGAGATCCTGCAGGTGCCGTCCGGCGCCCTCATCGAGCTGCTGGAGGATCCCGCGCCTAGCGCCGCGCCCGTCCGGGGCACGTCCGCGCGCGGGGGCGCCCCCGGCGGGCCGAACGGGACGGAGCGGGGCCGCGGCGTCCGCGACCTGTGGCCGGACGCCGAGCGCTACGCCTGCCTCGTCGGGCAGCTCGACCGCTCCGGCGACCACCGGCTCGAACGGCTCAGCGTCCACGACGTGTACCGGCTGGACGAGGCGCGCCGGTTCTGGACGCTGTCGGTGCGCACCGTCCTGCGGGCGGCCGGCGACGACATCGACCGCGTGGTCTGCGTCCACCAGACAGGTGACGGCGACCTTCCCGGCGTGGTGGACGGCGACGCGGCCGGGCTCCTGGACGTGCGGTACTGCCGCCCCGGCCGGATCCGCGCCGAGGGCGGCCTGGTCGCGTTCGAGCTGGTCTTCGACAGGGTGCTGGCGACGGGGGACACCGCGGTCATCGAGTACGAGCTGGGCCCGATCGGGCTCCCCGCGCCCGACAGCTACGACCGGCGCTTCTCCCACCCCGTCCACGACTACCTGGCGCTCGTCCGGTTCGACGGCGACCGGCTGCCCGCCCGCTGCTACGGCTTCACGGCCGAGAGTTCCACGTCCCCGCGCCGGCGGCTCGGCGAGTTGTGGATCGGCACCTCGGGAAGCGCGAACCTCGCGGCCGGAACCGTCCGGCGCGGGATCGTGGGCATCGAGTGGGAATGGCATTGACACCGGAAGGCAAGGCCACCTACGGCGACGCGTCCTACAGCGCTGTCCGCGCCTGGCTCGTCTCCAACGCCGTCAGCGGCGTGATCCGCGGCAACCCGGCCGGGACGCCGAACCGCCTGCTCGACAAGCGCGGCCTCTGACCGGCTTCCGGGCCCGTCCCGCGCCGGCTGGCCCGGACCCGCCGCGCCGGGATCCGGTGCCGCGGCACGCCCGGATTGGTACCCGATTCGGCGGAGGACGGGCCCGATGGTTGTGACACTTTGCCTGTTGGCATCGGGGCCGGGGAGCCTTACAGTGAGCGCGGAAGTGGCAATTGCGGTAGTCAAGGCCGTTTTGCGGGGGCCGGCCGGAGCCGATCCGGAGGCCGAGCATGCAGAGTGTCGCAGAGGACGATCTTCTCCAGATCCTCCAGTACGGGCCGTTCAACGTCGCCCTGCACGCCGCCATCCAGGCGCGCGGCCTGAGCCTCGACTCCCTGCGGCGCCGCCTGGAGGAGCAGGGCATCGCGGTCAGCCTGTCCACGCTGAGCTACTGGCAGCGCGGCCGGACCCGTCCCGAGCGCGCCGACTCGCTGCGCGCCGTCCGCGGCCTGGAGACCATCCTCGAACTGCCGCGGCACTCCCTGCTGACGCTGCTCAGGCCGACCACCGACCGTCCCGCCGGACCCTGGCTGCCGGTCGAGGAGCTGTGCCCCGAGCCCGGCGTCCGCGACCTCCTGGACGAGATCGGCGACCGCGGCGAGCGGCAGCTCACCGGGCTCAGCCTGCACGACCAGTACCTCATCGGGCGGCGCCGCGAACTGCGCGAGGTCCGCGTCCGCGCGGTGTTCCAGGCCCAGCAGCGCGGCGTGGACCGCTGGATCGCCGTGTACCACCACCCGCAGGGCGTGCTGCCCTCGTCCCGCACCGTGCGCGGCTGCCGGTTCGGCCGCGTCCGGATGGACGAGACGAGCGGCCTCATCGCCGCCGAGCTGCTGTTCGACCGGGCGCTCGGGCGCGGCGAGACCTACCTGCTGGAGTACGGCTTCGGGTTCGAGGAGACCGGTCCGCCCGTGACCGAGGAGGGGCGCGGCTTCCGCACCCCGCAGCACGAGTACCTCATCGAGGTCCGCTTCCATCCGGCGGCGCTGCCCGCCCGCTGCTACCGGACGTGGCGGCCCGACGGGCACACCGCGCTGAAGGACTCCGCCGACCTGCGGTTGTCCAGCTACCAGAGCGTCCACTTCATCGAGTTCGGGATGGCCGCCGGTTTCCACGGCATCCGCTGGGAGTGGACCTGAGCCGCGGCGGACCCGGCCGCTACCGCACGAGCAGGTCGAGAAGGCGGTCGAGCTCGGCCGCCGGATCCCCGGTGAGCCCCGCGTGCACCGGGCCCGGCTGCACGATCGTGCTGCGCGGCGCGGTCAGCCACCGGAACCGCGCGCCCGGGGCCTCCCCGGCGGCCTGGCCCGCGCGCTCCCCGCCGCAGCACACCGCGTCGACCGCGGTGAGCGCGGACCGGACGCCCGCGAGGTCGAGCGAGGGGTCCAGGGCGAGCAGGCGCCGCTCGTCCAGGTGCGTGCGGCATCCGAGGTAGTCGAGGGCGCGGCAGTACACGACCACGCCGACGTTCATGGACTCGCCCCGCTCGACGCGCGGGACGACGCGCAGCGCGGCGTACTCGAACACCGTCGGCTCGGCCGCCGTCCTGATGTTGGTCGTCCTGCCGGCGGTCACGAGGCGCCCCCGAGCCAGCCGGGACGGTTCTGGCCGCGCCGCGCGGAGGTGTCCGGACGGTGGGAGCTGACGTCGAGGGCGGGCAGCCACTCGCGCGGCTTCCCGGCGCGCGGCAGCAGGATGTCGAGGTAGGCGTCGCGGAGCGCCCGCGGGCCGGCGAAGCCGGGCTCGCCCTCCAGCCAGTGGTCCGGGACGAGGCCGGCGACCTCGCGCAGCAGCCCCTCGGTGATCTTCGGGGCGAGTTCGGCCTCGGCCTCCTCCAGCCGGGTCGCGTACGGGGTCAGCACGTGGTCGTCCACGTCGTAGGGGCCGGAGAACAGCCGGGCCGCGTTCGGCCACGCGTGGTGGAAGATGAGGCTCGCGCCGTGGTCGATGAGCCACACGTCGCCGTGCCACACGAGCATGTTGGGGTTGCGCCAGCTGCGGTCGACGTTGCCGATGAACGCGTCGAACCACAGCACCCGGGACGCGAAGCCGGGGTCGGGGCTCCAGCCGAGCGGGTCGAAGCCGAGCGACCCGGGCAGGAAGTCGACGCCGAGGTTCCAGCCGGGGCTGGCCTTCAGCAGGTCCTGCACGTCGGGGTCGGGCTCGTGCCGCCCGATCGCCGGGTCCAGGTCGATGAGCACCTGCTCGGGCACCCGGAGGCCGAGCCGGCGCGCCAGCTCACCGGCGATCACCTCGGCGATCAGCGCCTTGCGGCCCTGCCCGGCCCCGTGGAACTTCATGACGTAGGTGCCGAGGTCGTCGGCCTCGACGACGCCCGGGAGCGATCCGCCCTCGCGGAGCGGCGTCACGTAGCGGATGGCGGTCACATGTGGCAACACGCCGCAACGCTATCGGCTGGGGCGGCGGCCGGGATAATCGATCGCATGGGCGTTGAGCTGGTCGACCTGTCGGTGCCGATCGTGACGGGCATGCCGGTCTATCCGGGCGATCCCGAGGTGGAGGCCGTCCCGGCCCTCACGGTCGCGGACGCCGGGGTGAACGTGCTGCGGCTGCACCTGGGGTCGCAGACCGGCACGCACGTCGACGCCCCGTTCCACATCGACGACGCGCTGCCGAGGCTGGACGAGCTGCCGCTGGAGCGCTTCACCGGTCCGGCCGTGGTGATGGACGTCCGGGGCCTTCCGCCTCGCGCGCCGATACCGCCCGGCGCCGTCCCGCCGGGGCTCGCGCCGGGTGACGTCCTGCTCATCGCGACCGGCTGGTCGCGGCACTGGGGGACCGGGGCCTACCTGGCCCACCCCTATCCGGCGCCCGAGACCGCGGAGGCCATCGTCGCCGCGGGCGTGAGGACGGTGGGCATCGACGCGCTCAGCGTGGACCGGACCCCGCCGCCCGGCTCGGACGACTTCTCGCTCGCCGCCCACCGCGTCCTCTGCGGCGCCGGAGCCGTGATCGCCGAGAACCTGACCGGTCTCGGACGTCTCGCCGACGCCCAGGCGGCGGGCTGCGCGATCGAGGTCTCCCTCTTCCCGCTGGCCCTGGCGGGTGCGGACGGCGCCCCCGTCCGCGCGGTCGCGCGCGTCGACGACCGCGCCGTCCTCGTCTGAGGGCCGGGGCGCGGGCCGTCCGGCCATACTGGGCACCGCCGACGGGAGGACGTGGACATGCGGGTGGAAGTGGACATGCGGGTGGAATGGGCGACCGACCAGGGCAGCCCCGAGCGGCCCAACGAGGACTTCGTGGCGGCGGCCGCCGGGGCGGTCGTGGTGCTCGACGGGTGCGGGCTGCCGCTCGGCACCGACCTCGGCTGCGTGCACGGGACCGCCTGGTACTCCCGCTCGCTCGGAACCCGGCTGCTGGCCCGGATGTTGGACGGGCTCGGCCCGCAGGCCGGCCCGCCGGTGGGGCCGCCCGGGGGCGCGCACCGGCCGGGGGCCCGGCCGCTGGTCGCGCGGCTCGCCGGGGCGATCGCGGACGTGGCGGCCGCGCACCGGGCGACCTGCGACCTGCGGGTTCCGACGACGCCGGCGGCGACCGTGCTCGCCCTGCGGCTGCGGGGCGACCTGGTCGACTACCTGGTGCTGGCCGACTCGACCGTCCTGCTCGACGGCCGCGACGGCCTGCGGGAGATCACCGGCGGGCGGTCCTACGCCGCCGCGGACCCGGCCGTGGCCGACGCCGCGATCACCGGCACGGTGCCGGCCGCCGACCTGCGGCGCGCGTTCCTGCTGACCGACGGCGCGACGCGGCTCGCCGACCTGTTCGGCGTCACCGACTGGGCCGGGCTGGCGGCGCTGGCCGTGGACCCGGGGCCCGCGGGGCTGATCGAGCGGACGCGGGAGGTCGAGCGCACCGACCCGGGAGCCGTCCGGTGGCCGCGCCACAAGGTCCACGACGACGCGACCGCGGCCGTCTGCGAGCTCGGCTGACCCGGCCGGAAGCAATCGCTTGGTCGTGTCGTAGGGTGCGGGGAGCCGTAGGAAAGGACGTGCCATGCGCCTCGGCATCACGATGTTCGCGACCGACCTGACCATGGCGCCGCACGAGCTGGCCCGGGAGGCGGAGGCGCGCGGGTTCGCCTCGCTCTACCTCCCCGAGCACACCCACATCCCCGTGTCCCGCGCCACCCCGGCGCCGACGGGCGCCGCGACCCTGCCCGAGGAGTACTCCCGCACGCTCGACCCGCTGGTGTCGCTAGCCGCGGCGGCCGTGACGACCGAGCGGATCGTCCTCGGCACCGGCGTCCTGCTGCCCGCCCAGCGCGAGCCGATCGTCACCGCCAAGGCCGTCGCCACCCTCGACCGGCTGGCGCCCGGCCGGATCGCGCTCGGCGTCGGCTACGGGTGGAACGCCGAGGAGGGCGCCGACCACGGCGTCCCGTGGAAGCGGCGGCGCGCGGTGGCGCGCGAGCACGTCCTCGCCATGCGCGCCCTCTGGACGGACGAGGAGGCGTCCTTCGAGGGGGAGTTCGTCGGATTCGCGCCGAGCCGGGCGTGGCCGAAGCCGTCCCGCCGCGTCCCCGTGCTGCTCGGCGGCGCCCCCGGCCCGACGCTGTTCGCGCACATCGCCGAGTACGGGGACGGGTGGATGCCGATCGGCGGCGCGGGCGTCCGCGAGGCCCTGCCCGCCCTGCGCCGCGCCTGCGAGGACGCGGGGCGCGACCCGGTGCCCGTGATCCCCTTCGGGACGCTGCCCACCCCCGGCAAGCTCGACCACTACGCCTCGCTCGGGATCGAGGAGGTCGTGCTGCGCGTGCCCGCGGGCGACCGCGACGCCGTCCTGCCGGTGCTGGACGGCTACGCCCGCTCCCACCTGTGAGCCGGCGGACCGCCGTCCGTCAGCGGATCATGCGATAGCAGAAGAAGGTCGGGAACCGGTAGTACTGGCCCTTGCCGGCCTTCACCGCGCCGAGGATGAGGAAAACCCACCCGCCGATCAGCAGCTCCAGGTAGGGGAGGAGGAACAGGGCGAGGAACGCGGGCGCGTCCAGCAGGATGGCCGGCGGGACGCAGACCGCCGCCACGGCCACGAGGTGGATCAGCATGGTGAGCTGGTAGTTCATCGACTGCGCCGCGTGGAAGCGGGTGAACGGCGAGGTGTTCTTCTTCACCAGGTAGATGACCAGCGGCGGCAGGAAGCCGATCAGGATGTTCCCGACGTAGGCGAAGATCGCCCAGGTCGTCTCCTCGCCGGGGTTCTGCATGCCCGGGCCGTACGGGACGCCGGGAGGGCCGTAGCCGTAGCGCGGGTCGTACGGACCGGCCGACGGCGGGCCGTGGGGCGGGCCCGGCGGCTGCCCCGGCGGCTGGCCGTAGGCGCCGTGGTACGGCGGTGGCTGGCCGGGCGGTGGCTGGCCGGGCGGTGGCTGGTCGTGCGGCGGTTGGTCGGAAGGTGGCGGGGGCTGGTCCGTCACGTGTCGTCCTCTTGTCCTCTTCGGGCGTCCCTCGGGGGTACCGCAGGAATCTATAGGACCCGGGCTCCCCGGCGGGGCGACCGCTGAGCGGGACCTGCGTCCGGACCGCTCTCCGACATATTTTAGAATTTCGTTCGGCCAATGGGGCGATGGGGGGCATGCCCCGCGAGGAGGCTGGAGTGAGCGCGATCCCGATGGAGCGGCCGATGCTGGGGGACGACGAGGCCGCGGCGCTGACGGGCCTGGCCGCCCGCGTGCGCGAGCTGGCCGAGGCCACCGTCCTCACCGGCGCCGACGCGCCCGCGGCCGCCGCGGTGGCGGACGAGAT
>NZ_JBEUPA010000102.1:0-31806 GCF_040492065.1 Actinomadura sp. NPDC000929
ACGACCCCGCGGACGGCCCCGCTGACGATCTCCATCAGCGGCCGGACGTAGTCGTCGTCGAGATGCGCGACGTCGGCGGCGTCCGACAGCCAGCGCGGGAACGAGGCGCCGACGATGCCGAGTCCGGTCACCAGCAGGGCGGCGCTGGCCGCGCCCTGCGCGACGCGGCCCGCGATGAACACCGCGGCGTTGGGCGCGAGCGCGCACGCGACGCTGGAGGCGGCGAGCGCCACCGCGCCGATCACGAACACGCGCCTGCGCCCGTGGTCGTCGGCGAGGCTGCCCGCGGCCAGCAGCGCCGCCGCGAGGCCGAGGCTGATCGAGCTCATCAGCCAGATCTGCGCGGTCGCCCCGGCGTGCAGCCCGCGGGCGGTGTCGGCCAGCGTCGCCGCGGGGGCGCAGTAGTTCATCAGGGCCAGGAGGGTGGCGGCGGCCGGCAGCGCCAGCGCGGCGGCGGTGCCGGGCGCGCTGCGCGCGGCGCGGGGGGTCGCCAGGGTCGTCATGCGGTCTCCAAGTTCATTGAACGAACTGAATGGGGTGACGGTAGCACGGCAGAGTTCAATCAATGAACCCCCGGGTGGGTACTGTGGTGGCATGGCACTCGGCAAGGACTACGCGGCGCAGGACTGCTCGCTGGCCCGCGCTCTGGAGGTCGTCGGGGAGCGCTGGACGCTGCTGATCGTCCGGGACGCCTTCTACGGCGTCCGCCGCTTCAGCGACTTCCTCGTCCACCTGGACATCCCCCGCGCCGTGCTGTCGGCGCGGCTGCAGTCGCTGGTCGACGCCGGCGTCCTCGTCAAGGACGGCCACGACTACGTGTTGACGGAGATGGGCAAGGAGCTGTGGCCCGTCGTCCACACCCTCGCCCGCTGGGCGGAGGACCACCTGTCCGCCGAGCCGTGCCGCGTCTTCGTCCACCTCGCCTGCGGGACCGAGATCGGCCCGGACGGGGGGTGCGCCGCGTGCGGGCGGCACGTCGCCCCGGACGAGCTGGAGATCCACGCCGGGCCCGGCGTCCGCCGCCGCACCGACCCGGTCAGCATGCTCCTGCGCAACCCGCACCGGCTGCTGGAGCCGATCCGCACCTGAGTGAGCGATCCCTCGCCGAGGTCGCTCGCCGGCGGTGGGGTCTGTGGGGATTCGACCAGATAATCTCCTCGCTCATGAACACCGAAAGGGCCGAGACCGCCCCCCGCGCCCGGTTCCGGCCGGGCAGCGTGCTCGGCCCCCTGTGGCGGCTGATCGACGGCGGCCCGGACGACACCCGGGCCCAGATCGCCCACCGGGCCAGGGTCCTGGTGCGGATCTCCACCGCGCTGGCGAACCTCGGCGGCGCCCTGGTCGTGCTCGCGTTCGCGGTCGTCGTCCCCGACCCCGTCGGCGAGGTGTCCGAGCGGATCCGGCTCGTCAACCTGGTCGTCTTCACCCTCTACGTCACCGCCGCGGTGCCGGTCGGCCTCATCCTCGGCGAACGGTTCTTCCGCCGCGTCCGGCGCATGGTCGAACGGCACGACGAACCCGACCGGCACGAGCGCTCCCTGCTGCTGTACGGGCCGCTGCGGCTGATGGCCCTGCACCTGACGCTGTGGGGGATCGGGACGGTCGGCTGGGTCGTCATCAACGCCCCCTTCTCGGGCCTGCTCGCCGTCAAGCTGGGCCTGACGAGCCTGCTCGGCGGCCTCACCACCTGCACGGTCGTCTACCTGCTGACGGAGCGGCTGCTGCGGCGCGCGGTGACGACCGCGCTGCGCAGCGAGATGCCGCGCCGGACCGGCCTGCCCGGCGTCGTCGCCCGTTCCGTGCTGGCCTGGGGCCTCGGCACGGCCGTCCCGATCCTCGGGCTGATGACCCTCGCGATCGGGTCGTTCGTCATCGCCAGGATCACGGTGCGGGAGTTCGCCGTCGCCGTCCTCGCGCTCGGCGGCATCGCGCTGGTCGTCGGGCTCGGCGTCACCTACGGCGCCGCCCGCGCCATCGCCGACCCCGTCGAGTCGGTGCGGCTCGGCCTCGCCCGGATCGAGCGCGGCGACCTGGACGTCGAGGTCCCCGTCTACGACGCCAGCGAGGTCGGGCTGCTGCAGGCCGGGTTCAACCACATGGCGGCCGGGCTGCGCGAGCACGAGCGGCTGCGGGACCTGTTCGGCCGCCAGGTCGGCGCGGACGCCGCGCGCGTCGCGGTGGAGCGCGGCATCGACCTCGGCGGCGAGCTGCGCGAGGTCGCGGTGATCTTCGTGGACATCATCGGCTCCACGCGGCTCGCGGCCGACCGGCCGCCCGCCGAGGTCGTCCGGCTGCTGAACGACTTCTTCGCCGTGGTCGTCGAGGTGATCGGCGCGCACGGCGGCTGGATCAACAAGTTCGAGGGCGACGCCGCGCTGGCCATCTTCGGGGCGCCGCTCGCGCTGGACGG
This sequence comes from Actinomadura sp. NPDC000929, assembly GCF_040492065.1. Lineage (NCBI taxonomy): Bacteria > Bacillati > Actinomycetota > Actinomycetes > Streptosporangiales > Thermomonosporaceae > Actinomadura > Actinomadura sp. NPDC000929. Next base: position 2,411 of record NZ_JBEUPA010000102.1, read on the forward strand.
CGCGCCCGTCCGCGCGCTCGCCGCGTCCCGCGAGCTGGCCCGCCGGCTGCGCGAGGACGTCCCGGCGCTGAGCGCCGCCGTGGGCGTCTCGGCGGGCGAGGCCGTCGCCGGGCACATCGGCGCCGAGGAGCGGTTCGAGTACACCGTGATCGGCGACCCGGTGAACGAGGCGGCCCGCCTCACCGACATGGCCAAGACCACCCGCGAGCGCGTGCTGGCGGCGGGCTCCCTCCTCGCCGGGGCGGGACCGGACGAGGCGGCGCACTGGTCGCTCGGCGACGAGGTCACCCTGCGGGGCCGGACGCAGCCGACCCGCCTCGCCTCACCGCGCCCGGTCGAGCGCGTCCCGTCCTAGCCGCCGCGTCCGGGACGTCCTAGGACCCCACGAGCGTGGCGCCGCTCAGCGTCGTGTAGAACGGCGACCCGGCCAGCCGCGAGCCCTTCTCTTCGCCGATGTAGACGTCGGCGTGGTTCTGGCCGCCGTATCCGGGGCGGAACAGGTCGGTGACCGTCCAGCGGGCCTTCCGGAACGCCGCGCACACCTCGTCCTCGACGGCGCGGCCGCCGCCGTCCTCACCGCAGTCGAGGATCGCGAACCGCCGTCCCCGCGCCAGCACGGACCTGTCGGCCGCCGCCGACGCCCACGCCCGCAGCGGGCGCCCCCGCGAGTCGCGGGTGGTGTCGTCCAGCCAGAAGCCGACGCTGTGCGACCAGTTCAGGTACCGGCCTCGCTCGGGCCCCTCGGTGATGCGCCCGCTGCCCTCGGTCTGGACGACCTTGAGGAAGTCCTTCGGGTAGGAGCCGAGCGGGGTCTTTCCGCGCGAGCAGTGGAAGCGGGCGCAGCCGCGCACCGCTTTCCGCTCGCCGTCGTACAGGCTTTCCAGCGCCGTGTAGTACGTGGTGATGCGCCACCCCGCGACCCGCCCGAGCGGCACGGGCTCGCCGGTCGCGGGGACGCCGGCCGGGGGAGGAGGGCTCGCCGGAGGCGCGGAGGCCGACACGGGCGGCGCGGTCGGCGGCGGCACGGCCGGCGCCGGCACGTCCGCGCCGCGCGCGCTCTGGCCGCAGCCCGCGACCGCCCCGCACAGCAGGAGCGCCAGCGGTGCCCTGCGCCGCATCGCACCCTCCCGGCCCTGGACGGCTGTCCGCCACCGGGGACACTATCCCGGTCAGTGGCCGCGGGCTATCCATTCCTCGAGATGCGGGGCCTCCGCGCCGACGGTGGTGGAGTCGCCGTGCCCGGTGCGGACGGTCGTCTCCGGCGGGAGCGTCAGCAGCCGCTCCCGGATCGAGGCGATGATCGTCGGGAAGTCGGAGAACGACCGGCCCGTCGCGCCGGGGCCGCCGCTGAACAGGGTGTCGCCGGAGAACACCGTCGCCAGGTCGGGCGCGTGGAGGCACACCGCGCCGGGGCTGTGGCCGGGCGTGTGCAGGACCGTCAGGCCGGTGCCCGCGACCGTGACGACCTGCCCGTCTGACAGCTCCCCGTCGGGCGAGGCGTCCGGGTGCCGCTGCTTCCACAGCATCAGGTCGTCCGGGTGCAGCAGGACGGGCGCGCCCGTGCGGGCCCGCAGGGCGGGCGCCGCGTCGATGTGGTCGTCGTGCCCGTGCGTGCACACGATCGCCACCAGCCGGCGGTCGCCGAGCGCCGCCGCGATGGCCTCGGCGTCGTGCGCGGCGTCGATGACGATCGCCTCGCTGTCGTCGCCGACGATCCAGACGTTGTTGTCGACGTCCCACGTCCCGCCGTCCAGCGAGAACGTCCCGGACGTGACGAGGCGGTCGACGCGCAGTTCCCCGGATCCGCGGGCCATCAGAGCACCACCACCGAGCGCAGCACGTCGCCGCGGTGCATCTTCTCGAACGCGGCCTCGACGCCGTCCAGCGGGATCGTCTCGGAGACGAACGCGTCGAGGTCCAGGCGGCCCTGCAGGTAGAGGTCGATGAGCATGGGGAAGTCGCGGGACGGCAGGCAGTCGCCGTACCAGGACGACTTCAGCGACCCGCCGCGCCCGAACACCTCCAGCAGCGGCAGCTCCAGCCTCATCTCCGGGGTCGGCACGCCGACCAGCACCACCGTCCCGGCGAGGTCGCGGGCGTTGAAGGCCTGCTCGTAGGTCTCGGGGCGGCCGACAGCGTCGATGACGACGTCCGCGCCGAACCCCCCGGTCAGCTCCCGCACCGTCGCGACGACGTCCTTCTCCGCGCCGTTCACGGTGTGCGTGGCCCCGAGGGAGGACGCGGTGGCGAGCTTGCGCTCGTCCAGGTCCACGGCGATGATCCGGGCGGCCCCGGCCAGCCGGGCGCCGAGCACGGCCGCCGCGCCGACGCCGCCGCAGCCGATGACCGCGACCGAGTCGCCGCGCCCGACCCCGCCGGTGTTGATCGCCGCGCCGAGCCCCGCCATCACCCCGCACCCGAGCAGCCCGGCGGCCTCGGGCCGCGCCGCGGGGTCGACCTTGGTGCACTGCCCGGCCGCGACGAGGGTCTTGTCGGCGAACGCGCCGATGCCGAGCGCGGGCGACAGCTCCGTCCCGTCCTGGAGGGTCATCTTCTGGGCGGCGTTGTGGGTGTCGAAGCAGTACCAAGGGCGTCCGCGCTTGCAGGCGCGGCACTGCCCGCACACCGCGCGCCAGTTGAGGATCACGAAGTCGCCGGGCGCCACCTCGGTCACCCCCTCGCCCACCGACTCGACGACCCCGGCGGCCTCGTGGCCGAGCAGGAACGGGAACTCGTCGTTGATCCCGCCCTCGCGGTAGTGCAGGTCGGTGTGGCAGACCCCGCACGCCTGGACGTCGACGACCGCCTCGCCGGGCCCCGGGTCCGGGACGACGATCGTCTCGATCCGCACCGGCTGACCCTTGCCGGGTGCGACGACCCCGCGTACCTGCTGCGCCATACTGCCGCCTCTCGTCGTCTCGACCTCCCCCCGACCCTACCCACGCCCCCGCCCGCGCTCCTCCTCCCCATCAGGCCGGAGGACCCTCTCAGGTAGCGGGCACGAGATCACCTGCGGGGGCGACGCGGACCCGGGCGGCCGGGCGCGATGCTCGCCGCCATGACAAGCACCCTCACCCGCCTCACCGCCGGGACGCTCGCCGCCGCCGCGATCACGGCCGCCGGCGTCTCCGCCGCGTCCGCCGGGGTGTTCGAGCGCCCGACCGCCGAGCACCGGGCGGCGCCCGTCGCCCAGCCGAACGCCGCACGAGGCCGTCTGGTCTCCGCCACCCACCTCGCCGCCATGTCGGCCGACCAGGTCCGGGCCTGGCTCGCGTCCGAGGACTTCGACACCGCGTCCGTCCGCCACGGCGTCGACACCTACCGGCTCGTCTACCGGACGGTCGACGCCCGGGGCCGCGCGACGACCGCCAGCGGCCTGGTCGTGCTGCCGCGCAGCCGCGACCGCCGCCTCGCGACGGTCTCGTACACGCACGGCACCATGAGCTACAAGCCCGACGCCCCCTCGACGGCGGACGACGTCTGGGGGCCCGGAGCGGCCGTCACCTACGCCGCGGCCGGGTTCGCGGCGGTCGCGCCCGACTACCTCGGCCTGGGTCTCGGACCCGGAGTCCATCCGTGGAAGGACGTGCCGTCCGAGACGAGCGCGTCCCTCGACATGCTCCGCGCGGCGCGTCACTTCGCCCCGCGGGCGGGGCGCGTCCTCGACGGCCGGGTCTTCGTCACCGGCTTCTCGCAGGGCGCCTCGTCCGCGCTCGGCCTCGCCCGGGCGCTGCAGGGCGGCGCCGACCCGCACTTCCGCCTGCGCGCGGTGGCCCCGATCAGCGGCGCCTACGACTTCCGGGGCGCGGAACTGCCCGCCCTGCTGCGCGGGGACATCGCTCCGAAGATGGCGGTCGCGTACACGTCGTACCTGCTCACCTCCTGGAACCGCGTCCACGGAGGCATCTACGAGGACCCCTCGGAGCTGTTCCGCGAGCCCTATGCCGCACGCGTCGAGAAGTACTTCGACGGCACGACGCCCGGGCGCGTCATGCTCGACGGCCTCCCGGACACGCTGGGCGCACTCCTCACCCCGCGCGGCCTCGCGCTGCTGCGCCACCCCTCCGGATCGTTCGCCGAGGCCCTGCGCGTGGACGCGGAGGTCTGCACGGCCTGGACCCCGCGCGTCCCGGTCCGCCTCTACGCGATGGCCGGGGACGAGCAGGCGGTCACCGCCAACACCGACCACTGCGCGGCGCGGTTCCGGGACCGCGGCGCCGCCGTGCCCGTCGTCGAGGTGGGCGACCGGCTCTACGGCGGCTCCCGCCACCTCGGCTCCAACCTCGCGGGCACCGCCCGGATCGTGCGCTGGTTCGGTGAGCTCAGCTGAAGTGGATGGCCTGCAGCTTGTCGGCGGCGTCGCGGTCGAGGACGGTGACGCCGGCCGCGGGCGGCAGGGGGGCGCCGCTGCGGGCTCGGGCGATCAGGGGGCGCCAGCGGCGGCAGTGGCGCGTCCAGAGGGCGGCGGCGACGACGCGGCCGCGCGCGTACTGGCCGGCGCGGGCGGTCTCCGGCGCGACGTCGATGAGGATCAGGTGCAGCCGCCCGCCGCGGCGGCGCGCCAGCCAGGCGAAGCCGTGCAGGATGTGCGGCCAGGTGCCGCGCGTGTGGGCGACGACGCCGTGCCCGGCGACGATCGCGCGGCCGATGCGCCAGACGTGGGTGCTCTGGACGATCGGGGTCCGCAGCCGGACGGGCAGCGGCCCGAGGAACCGCGCCCACCAGTTGCGCGACTGGCGCGAGTCGATCACCCGGACGTCCCCGGCGCGCACCGGGGCCGTCTCGTCGCCGCGCAGCCCGTACAGGCGGTTGAGCAGCGTGCTCTTACCGGAGCCGGGCAGGCCGGCGACGAGCACCAGCGAACCCGCCGGGTAGCGCAGCGCGGGTCCCGGATCCGCCTCGTGAGGTGGGGGGATGGTCGACTCCTGGTCTCGGGCCGGAAGTGTGTTGGGGCAAACGAACGTCCCCCGCCACTTGTTCCGGCCGGGCCGCGAGCGTCACCAGCCGCGGGCGCGCCACTCCGGGAGCGAGGGGCGCTCCCGGCCGAGCGTCGAGTCCTTGCCGTGCCCCGGGTAGAACCAGGTGGCGTCGGGGAGGCGGTCGAAGACGCGCTCCTCCACGTCCGCGAGCAGCTGCCGGAAGCGCGTCGGGTCGCCCCAGGTGTTGCCGACGCCGCCGGGGAACAGGCTGTCGCCGGTGAACAGGTGCGGGCGGTCGGCCAGCTCGCCGCCCGCGTCGTAGAGGAGCGCGATCGAGCCGGGCGTGTGGCCGCGCAGGTGGATGACGTCGAGGGACGCCTGCCCGACCGCGACGGTGTCGCCGTGCTCCACCGGCTCGGCGACCGGCTCGGGGAGGGGCCCGGCGTCGCGCGGATGGGCGACGACCGGCGCGCCGGTGGCCCGCGCCACCTCGCTCAGCGCCATCCAGTGGTCCTCGTGGCGGTGCGTGGTGACGATCCGCGCGAGGGGGCCGTCCCCGATCAGCTCCAGCAGCCGGGGCGCCTCGTTGGCCGCGTCGATCAGCAGCTGCTCGCCGGTCGCGGTGCACCGCAGCAGGTAGGCGTTGTTGTCGTACGGGCCGACCGCCACCTTCGTCACCCGCAGCCCGGGCAGCTCCCGGACGTCCGGACGCCCGCCCGCCTCGACGTTACCGGTGTAGGTCATGCGTCCTCCCCGTCGTTCGTTCGAAGACCATCTTCCATCATCGGCTCCCGCGATCACCCGTGCTCGGGGTGCGCGCCTGGAATGAGTCACCAGACGCAGCCGAACCGTGCGCCGCCGGACGGACTTTCCCGCCTTCTCCCCGCACCATGGGAACCGGAAGATCAGGTCCGACCCCGGAAGGGCGGTGAGGCGGTGACGACCGCGTTCCGTCCCGCGCGGCAGCGCGGGACGCCGCCGGGGGCGCGCCGCGGCGGGAGGGCGACCGGATGATCGGCGACGGGCCGGGCGTCCGGCCGGGCAGCTTCTGGGAGCGGCTGGCCCCCACCGACCGGCAGGCCCTGCGCGCCATGGGACGGCGCGCCGACATCCCGCCCGGCGGCATGCTGTGCCACCAGGGGACGGTCGCGCCGGCCGTCTACGTGGTGTTCAAGGCGTCGCCGCGGGCCGCGAGCAACGCGGTCGCCAAGGAGTTCGTGGACTCCAGCGACGGCGACGAGTCGATCATCGACCTGTTCGGGGCGGGCGACCTGGTCGGAGTCCTCGGCCCGTGGGGGCATCCGCAGCGCGCCACGGTCGCCGCGCTGGACCACGTCACGGCGCTGCGCGTGGACCGCGGCAAGTTCCGCAGCCTGCTGGCGGCGAGCCCGCAGGTCGCCGAGGCGATGATGCACGCCGTCTCCGAGAGCGTCACCTACGGCGGCCGCCGGCACGCCGTGCGGGCCGCGGACCACCCGCAGCGGCTCGCCTACCACCTGCTGGAGCTGGCGCACCGGTTCGGCGAGCCCGCCCCCGGCCAGGGCACGCGGATCCCCCTGCGGCTCAGCCAGGCGGAGCTGGCCAACTGGGCGGGGATCTCCCGCGAGACGCTGGTGCGCTGGTTCCGGACGTGGCGGGCCAAGGGCATCCTCGACCGGCGGGCCCGCCCGCTGACCGTCCTCGACGTCGAACGGCTCCGCCGCGCCGCGAGCCCCTGGGGCGACGACTGGCCGGCCGCCGAGCCCGAGCGGGCGCCCGAGCGGGCTCGGGAGCCGGACGACGGCGCCGGGATCGCGGCGCGCGAACCGGTGCGCCTGGCGGCGCCGGCCCGGCCGCCCGCCGTCCGCCTCCCCGCCGACGACCCCTACTTCGCCGGACGCGCGGTCAGCCTCGGCAAGCTCGACCTGCTGGTCGGCCAGTCCGTGTGGCCGCGCGCCGTCGTGGTCCAGGGCATGGCGGGCGTCGGCAAGACCACGCTGGCGCTCCACTGGGCGCACCGGGTCCTCGACCGCTTCCCCGACGGCGTCCTGTTCGCCGACCTGCGCGGCACGTCCCGCAGCCCCGTCACCCCGGCGGAGGCGATGGGGCAGGTGCTGCGCGCGGCGGGCGTGCCCGGCGACCAGGTCCCGAGGACGGAGGCGGAGCTGGCGGCGCAGTGCCGGTCCCTGCTCGGCGACCGGCGGATGCTGCTGATCCTGGACAACGCCGCCCGGCCCGAGCAGATCAGGCCGCTGCTGGCGGCGATGGCCTCGGGACTGGTGGTCGTGACGAGCCGGCGGCGGCTGCCGGCCCTGCTCGAAGGCGCCGACGTCCGGACCCTGGAACTGCGGGAGATGGCGACGCAGGAGGCCGTGGACCTCATCTCCAACGTCCTCGGCGCGGGCGACTCCCGCCTCAGGGAGGAGGACAAGGCGGTCGAGCGGCTCGCCCGCGAATGCGGCCACCTGCCGCTCGCGCTCGGCGTCATGGCCGGGCGGCTCGCCGAGAACCCCGGCGAGTCGATCGCCGGGACCGTCCGGGAACTGGCGGCCCGGGACGTCCGGGACGCCGCGCCGTACGGGCCGGGCCTCGCGGGGGCGGGCCTGGGCGACGGCGCGGCGCCCGGAACGTCCGGGCCGGCGCTGCTGGCCGTCCTCAGCCCGACGTTCGACGTCGCCTACCGGAGCCTGCGCCGCGGGCAGCGCGAGGCGTTCCGCAGGCTCGGCCTGGTCACCGGCCCCGACTTCACGCCCACCGCCCTCGCCGCCCTGCTGGACGGCACGGTCGGCGACGCGCGCGAATGCCTGGAGGGCCTGCGCCAGGCCTACCTGGTGCACGACGTGGGGCCCGACCGCTACCGGATGCACGACCTGCTGCGCGACTTCGCCCGCGAGCGGGGGCTGCGCGAGGACTCCGACGGCGAGCTCCAGGCGGCGCAGCGGCGGCTCCTGGCCGGCTACCTCGCCGAGGCGCGCCGCGCGGGCCACGCCATGGCGGCGCGGTCCCGTCCCCGGACGCATCCGGGGGAGGCGCACGGGCGTCCGTCCACCGCCGCGGAGCGCGCGGCCGGACTCGCCTGGTTCGAGGCCGAGCGCCGCAACCTGGTCGCCGCGGTGCACCAGGCCGCCCGGCTCGGCCTGCACCGCACGTGCTGGGAGCTCGCCGACGCGCTGTTCGACTTCCAGGAGTTCCGCCGCTACAGCGAGGACAGCATCGCCGTCCACCAGGTGGGCCTGCACGCCGCCCGCACCGAGGAGGACTGGGCGGCCGCCGCCGTCATGCTCCACAACCTGGCGATGGCGCACTTCGAGCTGGGCGACTCCGTCCAGGCCATCGGCTACGGCGAGGACGCGCGGCGCGGGTTCCGGGCCGCCGACCCGCCCGACCGCTACGGGCAGGCCGCCACCCTGGCCACCCTGGCCGACGTCCACGTGGCGCTGGGCCGCTACCTGACGGCGATCGACCACGCCCGGCGCTCCCTCGCCGTCCACGGGGAACTGCGAGACGACGCTGGAACGGCCAAGGGCCACGACATCCTGGCCCGGGCACACCTGGGCCTCGGCGACTACGAGACGGCTCTGGACCACGCCGCCAGGGCGCTCGACGTCCGCCGCCGGACCCATGACCAACCCGGCGTGGCGGAGACCCTGCTCACCGTGGCCCAGGTTCACCGCCGCCAAGGCAACGTCCACGGCGCGGTCTCGCACGCTCTGGAAGCGCTCGCCATCCGCCAGGAACTCGCCGACATGCACGGCGCCGCGCAGGCGCTGACCGAGCTCGCGCGGATGAACGCCGCGCTCGGCCTGCGCGACCTGGCGCAGCAGGACGCCGAGCAGGCGCTGCGCACCTACCGCGCCCTCGGCGCCCGCCACGGGGAGGCGCGCGCGCTGGCCACGCTCGGCATGCTCATGTGCGAGGCGACGCGGTTCGCCGAGGCGTTCACCTACTGCGGGCAGGCGCTGCGGCTGCACCGCGAGACCAGCGACCGGCACGGCGAGGCCGAGGCGCTCGCGCAGATCGGGATCGTCCACTGGCGCCTCGGACGGTACCGCGAGGCGCGCGAGCACCTCCTGCGCGCCCTGGAGATCCGCCGCGAGATCGGCGACCAGCACGGCGAGGCCAACGACCTGGAGCACCTGTCGGTGGTGATGCGGCGCCTCGGCCGCCACCAGGAGGCGTTCGTCCTCGGCCTGGAGGCCCTGGACCTGTGGCACCGGCTCGGCGCGCGGGGCGGCATGGCCGGGACGCTCGGCAGCCTGGCCCGCACCTACGCGCGGCTCGGCCTGCCCGAGGAGGCCGAGCGCGCCGCCCGGCAGGCGCTCGGCATCCGCGAGTCGGGCGGCGACTGGTACGGCCTCGGCGTCGGCATGGACACCCTCGCCGCCGTGCTGCGCCGCGCCGGCCGCCCCGAGGAGGCCCTGGAGCGGGAGCTGGAGGCCCTGCGCATCCTCGGCGAGGTCGGCGACCGGCACAGCGAGGCCGTCGGCCTCGGCCACCTCGCCGCCATCCACCTCGACCTCGGCCGCGCCGGCGACGCCCTCGCCACCGGGCGGCGCGCCCTCGACCTCGCCGCCGAGCTCGGCGCCACCCGCGAGCAGGCCCACGCCCTGCACAGCATGGCCCGCGCGTCCCAGCTGACCGGCGAGCACGACCGCGCGGTGGAGCACGTCACCGCCGAGATCGCCATCCGCCGCGAGACCGACGACCAGCGGGGGCTGCGGCGGGCGCTGGAACTGCTGCGCGACTCCCGCCTGGCCCTCGGCGACCACGCGGCAGCCGCGGACTGCGCCCGCCGCGTCCGCGCCCTGGACGGCCTGCTCGCCCCGGAAAGACCGCCCGAGATGTGACCGGCGACCTGGTCGGCCGGCCCCGGGGCGCGTTCACTGGACCGCGAGCAAGCGATCATGAAGCCGGGGCCCGGCCGGATCCGGGTCCGGTGAGGAGGCGAGATGCAGACCCCCCGGTTCTGGGACGCGCTGACCCCCCGCGCCCAGGAGGCCCTGCGGCGGGCGGGCGCGCCGGTGGTGATCAGGCCCGGCGCGTTCCTGACGCGCGAGCACACCCGCGCGGCCCAGGTCTTCGTCCTGCGGTCCGGGGCGGTGAAGGTCTGGGTCGACCGGGACGGCGAGACCGCCATCCTCGACGTCCTCGGCCCCGGCGACCTGGTGGGGGAGCTGGAGGCGGTGGACGGCGGGGTCCGGCACGCCAACGCCGAGGCGCTGACGCGGGTCGAGGCCATCGTGCTGCCCGCCGCGCGCTTCCGCGGCGTCCTGGACGCCCAGCCCGGCTCGGTGTGGGCGGTCGCCGCCGTCCTCGCCGAACGGCTCCGCGACGCCAACGAGCTGCGCGTCGCGCACTTCCCCGACGACCCCGAGCGCCGCCTCGCCGGCCGCCTCCTGCGCCTGGCGGCGCGGTTCGGCTCCCCGGTCAAGCGGGAGCGCCCGGACGGCGTGATCGAGGAGGGCGTCGTCGTCCAGGTCCCGGTCACCCAGCAGGACCTCGGCCGCTGGGCCGGGATGGGCCGCCGCAAGGTCGCGCAGATCCTCGCGGCCGAGCCCGTGCGCGGCCGCGTGACCGTCGCCCGGAGCGCGATCGCCGTCCGTTCCGCGGACGCCCTGCACCGGCTCGCGGGCGACGACCTCCCCTAGTCCCCCGGCCCGCTCAGAAGCCCGCCTCCTCGCGGAACTGGGAGGGCTCGTACGGCCAGGGCGGCGGCACGGGCAGCGGACCGTCCGGGCGGAGGTGCACGCCCGCGCCGTCCGACCGTCCGCTCAGCCAGCCCAGCAGCGCCCGCCCGGAGCCGGACGCCTCTGGGCCGCCGGGCGTCCAGCCGAGGTCGGCGGTCTCACCGGAGTCGGTCGCGGTGATCCGCAGCCCGGCCGGCTCCCCGAGGAGCCGGTCCGGCAGCGCCGCCAGGTCCGCCAGCGTGGCCGCCGCGGACCAGCGGACGTAGGGCTCCGGCCAGTCGGCCGGGCCGTACCCGGCGGCCAGGTCGGCGTGGTGGGCCTCCACCTCGTTCCAGCGGCGGAACACCGTGTACCAGGCGGGATGGGGCCAGCCCGCCATCGCCCGCACCGGAGCCTCCGCCGCGCTCGCGGGCAGCGACCGGGCCTGCTCGGAGAACCGCGCCTGCGTCGCCCGGACGTCGGCGACCAGCTCGTCGTGGGAGCGGCCGGCGCCCGCGGCGATGTCGGCGTCGCGCCGCTCCAGGCTCGGGTACTGCGGGACCTCCGTCCCCGTGCGCGCCCCTTCGAGCAGGTTCCACAGGGAGTCGGCGTTGCGTGCGATGTGCGTCGCCACGTGCCCGCGGCTCCACCCCGGCAGCCCCGACGCGCCCCGCAGGTCGCCGGGGGACAGCCCCTCCAGCGTGGCGGCGATCCGCTCCACGCCCGCGTCCAGCTCGTCGATCACGTCGCGCCAGTCCATGACCCCTCCTCGGCGAAAAGGACCCTCCATCCTGTCGCACGGGCCCGGCCCGCGCCAGACAATGGTGATCATGGAGTTTCCGATCTGCGTCACCTGCGGCGTCCAGTACGCCGGGCCCCGCCCCGACTGCCCGATCTGCGAGGACGAGCGGCAGTACGTCGGCTGGGAGGGCCAGCGGTGGACGACCCTGGAGGAACTGCGCGCCGGCCACCGCGGCCGCGTCGCCGAGGAGGGCCCGGGCGTCGTCGGGATCGGCGCCGAGCCGTCCATCGCCATCGGCCAGCGCGCCCTCCTCCTGCGCGCCCCGTCCGGCAACGTCCTGTGGGACATGGTCACCCACATCGACGACGAGCTGGTCCGCCGGGTGAACGACCTCGGCGGCGTGTCCGCGATCGCGATCAGCCATCCGCACTACTACGGCACCATGATCGAGTGGGCGCGGGCGTTCGACGCGCCCGTGTACGTCCACGAGGCCGACCGCCGCTGGGTGGCCCGCCCGGACGACGCGGTCGCCTTCTGGTCGGGCGACACCCTCGAACTGGCCGACGGCCTGACGCTGATCAACGCGGGCGTCCACTTCGCGGGCGGCCAGGTCCTGCACTGGCGCGACGCCCGCGCCCTCTTCTCGGGCGACATCGTGCAGGTCGTCAACGACCGCGACTGGGTGAGCTTCATGTACTCCTACCCGAACTACATCCCCGAGCGCCCCCGCACGGTCCGCCGCGCCCTGCGCCTCCTGGAGCCCTACGACTTCGACCGCGTCTACGGCGCCTGGTGGAAGAAGATCGTCTACAGCGGCGGGAAGGAGGCCGTCCGCCGCTCCGCCGAGCGCTACCTCTCCCACGCCCTCGACGACGAGTGACCGCGGTCCCGCCGCGACCGCGCGCGAAGCGCGTTCCGGGTGGTCGGAAGGGGGCGCCGCGCCCTGACGGCGTTCCGGTGGCGGGCGGCGTTCGAACACGTGTACGGTGCGATGGTGCCGTCCCGACCGCTCGGACCGGCCGGGTAGCGTCATGAAATGCAGCGGCGAGCGCCGCTGTTGAGAAGCCGGGGGAGCCTGTCGCTCCCCGTGGCTAGCCTTGATACCGAGCCGTATACGCAGATCGCCGCGCCCAGAAGAGGAACCGGAAGAACGTGCATGACCGACTCATCGTGCGTGGAGCACGCGAGCACAACCTGAAGGACGTCTCGCTCGACCTCCCGCGGGACTCCATGATCGTGTTCACCGGTCTGTCGGGTTCCGGGAAGTCCAGCCTGGCCTTCGACACGATCTTCGCCGAGGGGCAGCGCCGGTACGTCGAGTCGCTGTCGGCCTACGCCCGGCAGTTCCTCGGGCAGATGGACAAGCCCGACGTCGACTTCATCGAGGGGCTCTCCCCGGCGGTCTCGATCGACCAGAAGTCCACCAGCAAGAACCCCCGGTCCACGGTCGGGACGATCACCGAGGTGTACGACTACCTGCGGCTGCTCTACGCCCGGATCGGGCACCCGCACTGCCCCGAGTGCGGCCGGCCGATCAGCCGGCAGGCGCCGCAGCAGATCGTCGACCGGGTGCTGGAACTGGAGCAGGGCGCCCGGTTCCAGGTGCTGGCGCCGGTGATCCGCGGCCGCAAGGGCGAGTACCTGGAGCTGTTCCGCGAACTCCAGTCCAAGGGCTACTCGCGGGCGCTGGTCGACGGGCAGATGATCCGCCTGGACGAGCCGCCCCAGCTCAAGAAGCAGGAGAAGCACGACATCTCCGTCGTGGTCGACCGGCTCTCGGTGAAGGACTCCGCCCGGCAGCGGCTCGCCGACTCGGTCGAGACGGCGCTCGGCCTGGCGGGCGGCACGATCGTCCTCGACTTCGTCGACCTGCCCGAGGACGACGAGCACCGCACCCGGATGTACTCCGAGCACCTCTACTGCCCCTACGACGACCTGTCGTTCGAGGAGCTGGAGCCGCGCTCGTTCTCGTTCAACTCGCCGTACGGCGCCTGCCCCGACTGCACCGGCCTCGGGACGCGCATGGAGGTCGACGCCGAGCTCGTCGTCCCCGACGGGGAGCTCTCGCTCGGCGAGGGCGCGATCCAGCCGTGGTCGGGCGGGCACGTCAGCGACTACTTCCTGCGGCTGCTGTCGGCGCTGGGCGACGCGATGGGCTTCGACCTGAACACGCCGTGGGACCGGCTGCCCGCCAAGGCGCGCAAGGCGATCCTCAACGGGCACGAGACGCAGGTCCACGTCCGTTACAAGAACCGCTACGGCCGCACGAGGTCGTACTACACGGCCTACGAGGGCGTCGTCCCCTACATCCAGCGGCGCCACGCCGAGTCCGAGAGCGACTCCAGCCGGGAGCGCTTCGAGGGCTACATGCGCGAGATCCCGTGCCCGACGTGCGAGGGCGCCCGGCTGAAGCCGGTCGTGCTGGCCGTCACCATGGGCGGGATGTCGATCGCCGAGGTCGCCGCGATGCCGATCGGCGAGGCCGCGAAGTTCCTGCTCGCGCTCGAACTGAACGAGCGCGAGACGCACATCGCCGAACGCGTCCTCAAGGAGATCAACGCCCGGCTCGGCTTCCTGCTGGACGTCGGCCTCGACTACCTGACCCTCGACCGGGCGTCCGCCACGCTCGCCGGCGGGGAGGCCCAGCGCATCCGGCTGGCGACGCAGATCGGCTCGGGCCTGGTCGGCGTCCTGTACGTGCTGGACGAGCCGTCGATCGGCCTGCACCAGCGCGACAACCACCGGTTGCTGGAGACGCTGCTCCGGCTGCGCGACATGGGCAACACCCTGATCGTCGTCGAGCACGACGAGGACACCATCGCCGCCGCCGACTGGATCGTCGACATCGGCCCGCGCGCGGGCGAGCACGGCGGCGAGATCGTCGTCTCCGGCACGGTCGAGGACCTGAAGAAGTCCGAGCGCTCCCTCACCGGCGCCTACCTGGACGGCCGCCGCGAGATCGCCGTCCCGCAGATCCGGCGGCCCCGCACCCGGGGCCGCGAGGTCACCGTCAAGGGCGCGCAGCAGAACAACCTGCGCGACGTCGACGTCGCGTTCCCGCTCGGCGTTCTCACCGCGGTCACCGGTGTGTCGGGGTCCGGCAAGTCGACGCTGGTCAACGACATCCTCTACAACTCGCTGGCGAAGAAGCTGAACGGCGCGAAGACCGTCCCCGGCAAGCACAAGCGCGTCAACGGCGTCGACCAGCTCGACAAGGTCGTGCACGTCGACCAGTCGCCGATCGGCCGCACCCCGCGGTCCAACCCGGCGACCTACACCGGCGTGTTCGACCACATCCGCAAGCTGTTCGCGCAGACCACCGAGGCGAAGGTGCGCGGCTACCAGCCCGGCCGGTTCTCCTTCAACGTCAAGGGCGGCCGCTGCGAGAACTGCTCCGGCGACGGCACCATCAAGATCGAGATGAACTTCCTGCCGGACGTCTACGTCCCGTGCGAGGTCTGCCACGGCGCCCGCTACAACCGGGAGACCCTGGAGGTCCACTACAAGGGCAAGACGATCTCCGAGGTGCTCGACATGCCGATCGAGCAGGCCACGGAGTTCTTCGAGCCGATCACGGCGATCCACCGGCACCTGAAGACGCTGAACGACGTCGGCCTCGGCTACGTCCGGCTCGGCCAGCCCGCCCCGACCCTGTCGGGCGGCGAGGCGCAGCGCGTCAAGCTGGCCTCCGAGCTGCAGAAGCGCTCCACCGGCCGCACCATCTACGTGCTCGACGAGCCGACCACCGGCCTGCACTTCGAGGACATCCGCAAGCTCCTCGGCGTGCTGAACGGCCTGGTCGACAAGGGCAACACGGTCCTGGTCATCGAGCACAACCTCGACGTCATCAAGACCGCCGACTGGATCATCGACATGGGCCCCGAGGGCGGCTCGCGGGGCGGCACGGTCGTCGCGACCGGCACCCCCGAGGAGGTCGCCGAGGTCGAGGCCAGCCACACCGGCCAGTTCCTCAAGAAGCTCCTCGCCTGAGGTCCCGGAGGCGGGCCGGTGCGGGACGGGTGAGGCCGTCCACCAGGATGGAGCCATGGAAGACGAAGTGACGCCCGGGGCCGCCGAGGCCGCCGGGAGCGGGGGAGTCGGCCGGCGTGCGGTGCTGTGCGGGACGGGGGCGCTCGGCGCCGCGGCCCTCGCGGGCTGCGCGTCCGGCGGCGGGGCCACGCCCGCCGCGGACCTCAAGGGCAAGCAGGTCGCGAAGGCCGCCGACATCCCGGTCGGCGGCGGCAAGATCTACGGCGACGAGAAGGTCGTGGTGACCCAGCCGAGCCAGGGCGCCTACAAGGCGTTCACCGCGGTGTGCACCCATCAGGGCTGCACGGTCGGCGGGGTCTCGAACGGGCTGATCAAGTGCCACTGCCACGGCAGCGAGTTCAGGATCGCCGACGGCTCGGTGCGGCGCGGTCCGGCGAAGGAGCCCCTCAAGGAGTACCCCGTGCGGGTCGAGGGCGGCGGCATCGTCGTCACCTGATCATCGAGTCGGGCCCGCGTTGAACCGGCGCGCTCGCGGATCCGTGATTCCCGGTGACGGACAGGAACCGACAGAGGTCACCGGAGGGGCGAGGATGCCACACAGGTCCGAGACGCAGGCGGACGGAACGGAGCTCGCGCCGGGGGAGGGCGCGCCGGGGGACGGCGCCGCGGGCGGCACCCGCAGGGGGCTGCTCATCGGCGCCGGACTCGCGGGCGTGGCCGGGCTGGCGGCGGCGTGCGGCGGGTCGGGCGACGACGGGGGCGGAGCCGGCTCCGGGGGCGCCGGCTCCGAGGGCGGGTCGGGCGCGGCCCTGGCCTCGGTGGGCGAGATCCCCGTCGGCGGCGGCAAGGTGTTCGAGGACGCCAAGGTCGTCGTCTGCCAGCCCCGCCAGGGCGAGTTCACGGCGTTCTCCGCGACCTGCACCCACCGGGGATGCGGCGTCGGATCGGTGTCCGGGGGCACGATCAACTGCCACTGCCACGGCAGCAAATTCAAGATCACGGATGGCTCGGTGGCGAGCCCGCCCGCCGACGAGCCCCTGGCGGCGAAGAAGGTCACCGTCCAGGGCGGAAAGATCATGCTCGCCTGAGCGACTTCGCGCGCGCCGGGCCGTCCTCGCGGGGGACGGCCCGCGCGCCGTCGGCGTGCCGCCCCTCCGCCACCTCCTCCTCGGTGGCCGGGAGCGGGTCGCCGGACCCCGCCTCGGCGCCGTCCGCGACCGGCTCGGGGCCGATGCGGAGCCGGGGGAGGGCCTCCGGGTGGCGGTCGCGGATGTAGGAGACCAGGTGCTCGCGCACGTCGCAGCGCAGGTCCCAGGTGCTCGCCGAGTCGGCGGCGCTCATCAGCGCGCGCACCGTGACGAGGCCGCTCGGCAGCACGTCCACCACCTGAAGCATCCACTCCCGCTGGTCCCACAGCGGGTTGTCCTTCAGCGCCGAGTACAGCTCGGCGCGCAGGTCCTCGACCGGGACCGTCCAGTCCACGTGCAGCTCGACCGAGCCGAGCAGACGGCTGGAGTGCCGCGTCCAGTTCTCGAACGGCTGCTCGGTGAAGTGCGACACCGGGAAGATCATGCGCCGGTCGTCCCAGAGCTGCAGGACGACGTAGGACAGCGTCAGCTCCTCGACCCGGCCCCAGATGCCCTGCGTGACGACGACGTCGTCCAGCCGCAGCGCGTCGCTGAACGCCAGCTGCAGCCCGGCGAGCAGGTTGCCGAGGGTGGGCCGGGCCGCGATGCCGACCACCAGGCCGGCGACGCCCGCCGAGGCCAGCACCCCCGCCCCGACCGCCCGCACGGCGGGGAAGGTGAACAGCGCCGCTCCGACGGCGAGCACCACGATGATGACGGCGGCGATGCGGCGCAGCAGCAGCATCTGGGTGCGGGCCCGCCGCGCCCGCCGGTTGCGCTCGCCCTCGATCCGCATCAGCCGCGTCAGCGGCGGGTCGCTCAGCGCGTACCCGATCCGCAGCACCAGCCACGTGGAGGCGCCGATCGCCGCGATCCGCATCGCGTGCCGGACCACGTCCTCGGCGTGCCCGCCGATGAACTGGTACGGCATCGCGGTGCTGGAGCTCACCACCACCGCGAACGCGAAGGCGGGCGCGGTGCAGCGCCGGGCGACCCGTCCGGCGCCGGGCCAGCGGTGCGACAGCCGGCCCGCGACGAGCCGGCGGCCCCCCTCCACGACGATCACGGACGTGCCGACGACGGCGGCCAGGACGATCCAAGCCCAGAGCGTGGACACGTGCGCAACGACCCCCTTCCGGATCCGCGGAACCGTTTGACCCTCCCTTTCCGCATGGTTTGCGAACATCCGGGCGGAGGGGAGAGATCTACGTCACCCTCCGGCTCGGCGGGGGCCTCCGGCGGCGCGGGGCACGGCGTGTCGGTGCCGCCCATTAGGCTTTCGAGCGTGGCAGATCCGGCGACCTACCGACCCGCACCCGGCTCCATCCCGGAATCCCCGGGGGTGTACCGGTTCCGCGACGAGCACGGCCGGGTCATCTACGTGGGCAAGGCCAAGAACCTGCGCTCGCGGCTGAACTCCTACTTCGCCGACTTCTCCGCCCTGCACCCCCGCACCCAGACGATGGTGCAGACCGCCGCGCGCGTCGACTGGACGGTGGTCGGCACCGAGGTCGAGGCCCTTCAGCTGGAGTACTCCTGGATCAAGGAGTTCGACCCCCGGTTCAACGTCCGCTACCGCGACGACAAGTCCTATCCCTATCTCGCCGTCACCCTGAACGAGGACTTCCCGAGGGTGATGGTGATGCGGGGCGCCAAACGCAAGGGCGTGCGCTACTTCGGGCCGTACTCCCACGCGTGGGCGATCCGGGAGACGGTCGACCAGCTGCTGCGCGTGTTCCCCGTCCGCACGTGCAGCGCCGGCGTGTTCAAGCGGCAGCACCAGCTCGACCGCCCCTGCCTGCTCGGCTACATCGGCAAGTGCTCGGCGCCGTGCGTCGGCCGCGTCTCGCCGGAGGAGCACCGGCTGCTCGCCGAGGACTTCTGCGACTTCATGGCGGGCAACACCACCCGGTTCATCAAGCGCCTCGAACGCGACATGCGCGAGGCCGCCGCGTCCCAGGAGTACGAGCGCGCCGCCCGGCTCCGCGACGACATCCGCGCCCTGGAGCGCGCCCTGGAGAAGCAGGCGGTCGTGCTCCCCGACCGAACCGACTGCGACATGGTCGCCTTCGCCGAGGACGAGCTGGAGGCGGCCGTCCAGGTGTTCTACGTGCGCGGCGGCCGCATCCGCGGGCAGCGCGGCTGGGTCGTCGACAAGGTCGAGGACGTCACCACCGCCGACCTGGTCGAGCACTTCCTCATCCAGATCTACGGCGAGAGCGAGTCGGTGCCCCGCGAGGTCTTCGTCCCGGCCCTGCCGCCGGAGGTGGAGGCCATGACCGAGCTGCTGTCGGAGCAGCGCGGCGGGCCCGTCCGGCTGCGCGTCCCGCAGCGCGGCGACAAGCGGACCCTGCTGGAGACGGTCGCGCGCAACGCCCACGAGGCGCTCAAGCAGCACAAGACCCGCCGCGCCTCCGACCTCACCACCCGCAGCCGCGCGCTGCAGGAGCTCCAGGAAGCCTTGGAGCTCGACGACGCGCCCCTGCGGATCGAGTGCTACGACGTGTCCAACCTGCAGGGCACCGACGTGGTCGCGTCCATGGTCGTGTTCGAGGACGGCCTGGCCCGCAAGAGCGAGTACCGCCGGTTCACGATCAAGGCCGTGCAGGGGCAGGACGACGTCCGCTCCATCCACGAGGTCATCACCCGACGGTTCAGGCGCTACCTGGCCGAGAGCGAGAAGACCGGCGAGCTCGACTCCCTCGGCGACCCGGAGGAGGGCGCGCACCAGCCGATCGACCCGGAGACCGGGAGGCCGCGCAAGTTCGCCTACCCGCCCAACCTGGTCCTCGTCGACGGCGGCCCCCCGCAGGTCGCGGCCGCGCAGCGCGCCCTCGACGAGCTCGGCGTCGACGACATCGCGGTGTGCGGAATCGCCAAGCGGCTGGAGGAGCTCTGGCTTCCCGGCGAGAGCGACCCGGTGATCCTGCCGCGCAACAGCGAGGGCATGTTCCTCGTCCAGCGGGTCCGCGACGAGGCGCACCGGTTCGCCATCACCTTCCACCGGCAGCGGCGGTCCAGGTCCATGACGGTCAGCGAACTCGATAACGTTCCTGGTCTGGGTCCGGCGCGCCGCGCGGCGCTGCTGAAGCACTTCGGGTCGCTGAAGCGGCTGAAGGACGCGACGCCCGCGCAGGTCGCCGAGGTCCCGGGAATCGGCATGCGCAGCGCCGAGAGCATCGTGGCGGCGCTGCACGGCGGCGCCGCGCCGCCGGACGGCGGGGGCGAGGGACCCGGCGGGGACGAGGGACCCGGCGGGGACGACGGGGAGCACAGGGGGAGTAGCGGATGACCAGCGAGACCAAGATCCCGGACATCGTGATCGTCACCGGCATGTCCGGGGCGGGCCGCAGCACCGCGGCCAAGTCGCTCGAGGACCTCGACTGGTTCGTGGTCGACAACCTGCCGCCCGGGCTGCTGGCCACGATGGCCGACCTCGGCGGCCGGGTGAAGGACGCGGTGCCGCGCATCGCCGTCGTCGTGGACGTCCGCAGCCGCGCGTTCACCGACGACCTGCACTCCTCGATCGCCGAGCTGGAGGCCCGCGGCGTCCACCCGCGCGTGGTGTTCCTGGAGGCCGGCGACGCCGACCTCGTGCGCCGGTTCGAGAGCGTCCGCCGCCCCCACCCGCTGCAGGGCGACGGCCGCCTGGTGGACGGCATCGCCCGCGAGCGCGACCTGGTCCGCGAGGTCCGCGCCGAGGCCGACCTGGTGATCGACACCAGCGGCCTCAACGTGCACGAGCTGCGCAACAAGATCATCGGCTTCTTCGGCACGGACAGCGGCGAGTCCAGCCTGCGCGCCACCGTGGTGTCGTTCGGCTACAAGTACGGCCTGCCGGTCGACGCCGACCTCGTCGTCGACTGCCGGTTCCTGCCGAACCCGCACTGGGTGCCGGAGCTGCGGCCGAAGACGGGCCGCGACGCCGCCGTCCGCGACTACGTCCTCGGGCAGCGCGGCGCCAAGGAGTTCCTGGACGCCTACGCCGAGGTGCTGCGGCTCCTCGCCGACGGGTATGAACGCGAGGGCAAGCACTACGTGACGCTTGCCGTGGGATGTACCGGTGGAAAACACCGTAGTGTTGCCATGGCGGAACAGATCGCCGCCCGGCTGCGGGACGAGGGCATCGAGGTGCAGGTCGCCCATCGTGACCTCGGCCGCGAATGACGGACCGCGCCGGGACCCGGCGGGAGTCCCGGACGAGGAGAGAAACGGCACGGTGAAGCCCCTCGGCCCGAAGGTCGTCGCGCTCGGCGGGGGCCACGGCCTCTACGCGTCGCTGTCGGCGCTGCGCCGCGTCACCGACCGGCTGACCGCGATCGTCACCGTCGCCGACGACGGCGGTTCCAGCGGCCGGCTGCGCCGCGAGCTCGGCGTGCTGCCGCCCGGCGACCTGCGGATGGCGCTCGCCGCCCTCTGCGGCGACGACGAGTGGGGCCAGACCTGGCGGGACGTCGTCCAGCACCGCTTCCGCAACGAGGGCGACCTGCAGGGCCACGCCGTCGGCAACCTGCTCATCGTCGCGCTGTGGGAGCTGCTCGGCGGCGACGGCGCCTCACCGGGTTCCACCGTCGCCGGACTCGACTGGGTCGGCCGGCTGCTCGGCGCGCACGGCCGCGTGCTGCCGATGGCGGCCGTCCCGATGGACATCGTCGCCGAGGTGCGCGGCGCCGACCCCGCGAGGCCCGACGAGATCACCCATGTCAAGGGCCAGGTGGCGTGCGCCAGGACGCCCGGCAGCGTGCTCGGCGTGTCCCTGGTGCCCGCCGATCCGCCCGCCTGCCCCGAGACCCTCGCCGCCGTCGACGACGCCGACTGGATCGTGTTCGGCCCCGGCTCGTGGTTCACCAGCGTCCTGCCGCACCTGAAGGTGCCCGCGCTGGCCCGCGCCCTCACCACCTCCCGCGCCCGCCGCGTCGTCGCGCTGAACCTCGCGCAGCAGCCCGGCGAGACCGACGACTTCTCGCCGCAGACCCATCTGGAGGTGCTGCAGGCGCACGCGCCCGACCTGCGCGTGGACGTCGTCCTCGCCGACCGCGGGGTCGTGGACGACCCTGACGCCCTCGACAAGGCCGTCAAGGACCTCGGCGGACGTCTCGTGCTGGCCGACGTCGCCGCCGACGACGGATCGCCGCGTCATGAACCCGCCCGTCTGGCCCAAGCCTTCGTACAGATATTCACCGAGTGACGACCGGCGCGGCCGGGATCGGCCACACTGCTGGAAGTCCGATAGGGGGAGGGTTCATCAGATGGCGATGACCGGTGTGGTCAAGGACGAGCTGAGCAGGCTCACGGTGCTGAAGCCGTGCTGCCGCAAGGCCGAGGTCTCGACGCTGCTGCGGTTCGCGGGCGGCCTGCACCTGGTCAGCGGCCGCATCGTGATCGAGGCCGAGATCGACACCGGTGTGGCGGCGAGGAGGCTGATCAAGGACATCTCGGAGGTGTTCGGGCACACCTCCGAGGTCGTCGTGCTCGCCCCGAGCGGCCTGCGCAAGGGCAACCGCTACGTCGTGCGCGTCTTCCGCGACGGCGAGTCGCTCGCCCGGCAGACCGGCCTCATCGACAACAACGGCCGGCCCGTCCGCGGACTGCCCCGGCACGTCGTCGCCGGCGCCGCCTGCGACGCCGAGTCGGCCTGGCGCGGCGCGTTCCTCGCGCACGGCTCCCTCACCGAACCCGGCCGCTCCATGTCGCTGGAGGTGACCTGCCCCGGCCCCGAGGCCGCCCTCGCCCTCGTCGGCGCCGCCCGCCGCCTGAAGATCCACGCCAAGGCCCGCGAGGTCCGCGGCGTCGACCGCGTCGTCGTCCGCGACGGCGACGCGATCAGCGCCCTGCTCACCCGGCTCGGCGCCCATGACAGCGTCCTGGCCTGGGAGGAGCGCCGGATGCGCCGCGAGGTCCGCGCCACCGCCAACCGCCTCGCCAACTTCGACGACGCCAACCTGCGCCGCTCCGCCCGCGCCGCCGTCGCCGCCGGCGCCCGCGTCGCCCGCGCCCTGGAGATCCTCGGCGACGACGCCCCCGAGCACCTCGTCAACGCCGGACGCCTCCGCCTGGAGCACAAGCAGGCCTCCCTGGAGGAGCTCGGCCAGCTCGCCGACCCGCCCCTCACCAAGGACGCCATCGCCGGCCGCATCCGCCGCCTCCTCGCCATGGCCGACAAGCGCGCCGGCGACCAGGGCATCCCCGGCACGGAGGCCAGCCTCACCGCCGACATGCTCGCGCAGTGATTCCCAGGGGGGCGACCCCCTGGAACCCCCGTTGCGAGCCGGGCGATCCTCACGCCACGGTGCTGGTTTCCGTGCCCGTGCGGGTTGCCGTCGTGGCGCTCCGGTCGCCCGGCTCGGCGGGTCGTGCGACCTCCAGGCGCTAGAGCGCCTTCCGGCCGCCCGACCCGCGGCCTCGCTCAGGTCTACTCCAAGAGCGTCATGGCGTGGCACGTCCGAGAGCGCTGAAATGTGGATGCCGGTCAGGGGAGGCGGTGAAGGGCGCCGTCGGGGGTGGCCTCGAAGGTCAGGTTGTGGGCGGAGAAGGTCGCCTCTACGTGGAGTGTTCCGTCCGGGAGTGTGCGGGTCTGGATTCTCGGTCCTTCGCCGCGGACGGGGGCGATCAGGGTCAGTATGCGAAGTTGCCGGGTCCTTCCATGGGCGGGAATCGTCACCACCGGGGCGGGGAGTCTCTTGCGGGTGGAGGGGGCGATCCAGCCTTGCGGCGGGTCCAGGGCGCCTCGGGTGACCGTGGCGGGTCCGCCTGTGGTGCCGGGGAGCGGTAACCGGATGAAGTGGACGCGGACAGGGCCCGCGGTGGCGACGGCGCCGGTCCCGGCCGGAACGGCGGTGAACGCCGCGGGCAGGTGCCAGAGCTGCTCGACGGAGCGGGGGGCGGCGGAGCGCACCTCGTCCAGCACGGCGACGGCGTCGGGATCGGAGGCCGCGAGCACAGTGCGGAATCGGGCCGTCCCGGCGAAGGCGGTGTCGGAGAACCGGAACGTGTCGGCGCCGCGCCGGAACTCGTGCGCGACCAGCGCCGTCGCCGCGTTCTCGCGGAACGGCGCGCCCCGCACCACGAGCGTGTTGTGCGCCTCCGGCGAGGCCAGCCACCTGCGCCAGGTCGTGTCGCTGTAGCCGATGTGGCCGCTCGGAACGAGGATGTCGCGGCCGAGCGCATGGAAGGTGAGCGCCATGTGGTCGTTCTGCCCGTGCGCGTACCGGCCCGGTCCGAAGCGCGCCGTGTAGGCCGTCTCCTCGGCGAAGGAGCGGCCGTCCCGGCCCCAGCCGGACCTGCCCACCACGTACCCGGCGCGGTAGACGCGCGCCCTCTCCTTCGGCGGGACGCCTTCCGCGCCCTGCGTCGCGACGTATCTGAGCGGGCCCGTTCCGGGCGAGTCGATGTCGGAGGCTCTGGACGCGTCCGACTCGCCGATCTGGAGCAGGTCGCCACCGGGTGTGGTCTGGAAGGCGATGAACTCGTCCATCAGCTTGTGCCGGCGGACGAGTTCGGCGGGGACGGGACGGCCGCACTCGCGCATCACCCGGAAGGCGAGCCGCCACCGGCTCCGGTTGTAGACGGTGTAGCGCGCGGACTGCTCGTTCCCGGCGCCCTCGTCGTCGACGGCCGGCCGCGCGCCGCCGGGCGGGGCGAGGACCGCGTCGAGCAGGCGCCGGTGGCCGAGCTCCGCGAGGTCCGCCCGGCCGATGCCGCAGCCCGCCGTCATGAGCGTCATCGACTCGTCGGTCCCGTGGTTCCAGGGCCCCGAGTAGTGCTCCGGGCGGGCCAGCCACCGCGCGTGGGCCGCGATGGCCTCGTCCAGCCACCGTCCGGCCAGGTGCCTGCGGAGGCAGACGAGGGTGGCGAGGCGGAACTTGGCGGCCTGGTCGATCGCCTCGCGCCGGCGCGCGGAGAACCGCTCGGGGCGGGCGTTGTCGGCGAGCCAGTCCCGGGCGACGCCCGCGGCCGTTCGCAGCGCGGCGCGGTCACCGGTCCGCTCGTACTCCCTGATGAGGCCGCCGAGCCATTCGAGGGAATGGAACCAGAGCTGCCACGACCGGTTGCCGTCCGGGGCCAGGCCCCAGTCCACGTCCGTCCCGTCGGCGACGCGGACGGGGGCGACCTTCGGAGTGGCGAACCGGCCCGCGCGCACCTGCGCCGCCGGGTTGACCCTGTCCAGGCCGTTGTAGCCGAGGCAGACCGCCCGCGCCGCGGCACGCGCGGTCACGGGTGCGGCGGACGGGACGCCGCCGTGGCAGCCGCACGACAGCGACAGCAGGAGCGCGGCGCAACCCGCCCCGCGGGCGCCTCTCCCTGATCGATGGGCCACAGTCCCACCACACACGCGAAGTGGGCTGCCGCCGGACGGCCGCCGGTGAAGGGACGGTAAACAATCGGGGCGTGCGGTCAGCGCGGTTTGTTGTCGCCCCGCAGCACGCGCTCGATGAGGTCGTCGCGGAGCTGGCCGTAGCCGGTCTCGGCCCACACGCTGCCGGACGGGTCGGCCTCGTAGTAGGGGACCTCCCGGCCGTCGCGGCGGTCGGTGAGGACCTCGGGGGCGCGCTTGTCGCGGGCCGCGCGGGCGCACGCGCGGCAGGTCCGGACGCTCAGCCGCCTGCGGGAGCCGACGGGCCGCCAGTCGAGTTCGCTGGTCGCGTCGCCGTGGAGCGGGTTGAAGAAGCACAGCGGGACGGGCGGGATCTCCGACCGGCCCTTGGCGACCGCCTGCGCGGAGGCCAGGGCGTCGCGGCCCTGGTCGAGGAGGACCAGGACACCGGCAAGGTCGGGGACGCCCCGCGCCGCGTCTAGGGTCTTCCCCGCGGCCTGGTAGGCGTCGAGGGCGCGGGCCACCAGGGCGCGGGCCCGCTCGCCGGAGGTCGGGACGGTGCTGTCGTCCAGCAGCTCCCCGAACGCGATGACCTCGCGGGACGCCTGCTCGCGGAGCTGGTCCTCGGTGGCGCGGTGCGCCGTGGCGAACACGGTGCGGGGCATCAGCAGCCCTTCCCCCTCGCGGCGGACGGAGGCCATCCGGCGCCGCCGCCACAGCAGGAACCCGGCGACCCCGGCCGCGGCCGCGGCCGCCGCGCCGGCGCCGAGGGGCAGCGCGAGGCCGCCCCCGTCCGCCTCGTTCCCGTCCGCGCCGCGTTCGCCCGGCGCGGTGCCGTGCCGGGCCCTGTAGCGCTTGTCGATCTCGGCGGAGACCCGGTCGTACTCCTGCTGGCCGGTCCCGGAGACGATCAGGTCGGCGACGCGCGACAGCCGGGCGGCGAGCGGCGCGTCGTCCATGGCGCGGTCCAGGGCGACGGCCCAGGCGGCGCGGTCGGCCCGGTGGTCGCCGCCCCACTCGCGCGCCCTCAGGTCCTGGGAGTCGTCGTCGAAGGTGATGAAGATCCCGTCGCGGCCGAGGCGGTCGTGCACGACGGTCGCGAGCTGCTCGCCGTCCGTCCACGTGCCGCCCTTGACGATGGGGACCAGCACGACGAAGACCGGCGCGGGGGCCTTGCGGAGCTTGGCGATGACCTCGCGGCGGGCCGCCGCGGGGAGCGCCGGCGCCAGGGACGGGTCGACGTAGACGGGGGAGCGGCGCAGGGCGGCGGCCAGCCGCTCGCCGGGGGACGGTTCAGTCAACACCGAGGTACCTCATCACGCGGGGGAGGAAGGTCTTGCCGTGGGCGCCCCACGCCGTGTCGCGCCACACGCCCGGGACGAGGGTGTGCGGGCGGTGGCCGTCCGGCCCCGGGATCTGCAGGAGGCGCCGCTCGTCGAGCGCCTGCCTCTTGTCGAGATCCCGGCAGTTAGCGCAGAGCGGGCACTGCCTCGGCAGGGCCCCGCCGTGGTCCTTCTCCAGCTTCCGGACGCGCTTGCGCACGACCGAGCTGCCGTGCAGAGGGTTCACCAGGCACGGGGACGGCGGGGACTCGATGTCGCGGGTCAGGGCGACGCATCCCTGGCGGGCCAGCACGATCGCGCCGACGAGGTCGATCGCCTTGCCCTCGTCATCCTTGGCGTCGTCATAGAGGATCTGCGCGGCGTCGTAGGCGGACACGGCGTAGGCGCGTCCGCGCTCGCTGTCGGCCGTGGTGAGCAGGCGGCGGAGCCTCTCCAGGTCCTTGGCGCCGTGCCGGCGCAGCCAGCGGATGCTCGGCCTGGTGCGCGCCTGGTCGTGCCGGCGGGTCCTCGGCCGGTTCGGGGAGCGCGACAGCCCGCCCCGGCGCAGGGCCAGGACGCCGAGACCCAGCCAGTACAGGACCGCGGCCGCCGCGGGCCCGGCGAGCAGGAGCCCGGTCAGCAGCGGCGCCTTGATCTCCGGTTCGTCGGGCGTCAGGGTGTTCTCCTGCCCGAACGGGTCCGGACTGGAGTACAGCCGCGGCATGGTGGGGGACGCCGAGGGTGCCGCCGCGTAGCCGTCGAGCCGCCGGACGATCCGGTCGGCGAGCCCGTCGAACGGGCGCTCGGAGTCGGCGGGTCTCGCGGCGCCCGGCGCGTCCTCCTCGTCCAGTTCATCCAACGCGGACAGGCCCCGG
This sequence comes from Actinomadura sp. NPDC000929, assembly GCF_040492065.1. Classification (NCBI taxonomy): domain Bacteria; kingdom Bacillati; phylum Actinomycetota; class Actinomycetes; order Streptosporangiales; family Thermomonosporaceae; genus Actinomadura; species Actinomadura sp. NPDC000929. The sequence continues at coordinate 29,345 of NZ_JBEUPA010000102.1, forward strand.
CGCGGGACGTTGAACGCCTCGGACTCCAGATTCCCGTGCCCGTCGGCCATCACGTAGAGGCCGTCGCGGCGCGAGCGGTCGTGCAGCATGAACAGGAACGCGTCGTCGCGGCCCTGCGACTCCGACTCGCTCGGGTTGGGGATCACGACGACGTACGCCGGCGTGCCGAGCCGCTTCGCCGTCCCGGCGAGGACCGCGCGGAGGCGGGCGCGGTCGGACGCGCCGAGCGCCTGCGCGAGGTCCGGGTCGACGAACAGCGGGTCCCTGGCCAGCGCGGCGCCCACCCGGTCGAGCCGGTGGTAGGCGTACGGGGGCGGCTCGTCGGCCGCGGCGGCGCCGGGGAGCGCCGCGAGCGCGGCGAGGGCGAGTGTGAGGGCGGCGAGCACCGCCGGAAGCCGCCTCATCTGCGTGCCTTCCCGGTGTTCTTCTTCGGCGATCGTCCCGGCCGCCGCGCCCGCCGCGCCGCCAGGACGCGGCGGCCGACCAGCAGGCCGAGGATCGAGGCCCCGCTCAGCGCCGCGCCGCCGCCGAACACGCTCCACTCGATGCGGGAAGCCCGCCGGTCGGCCGCGTCGTCGGCGTCGAGGGCCTCGCGGACCTTCGACTTCGGCCGCGGCCGCGGATGGTCGCGGCGCTCCCTGGCGTGCCCCGACAGGGCGATGTCCACGAACAGCGCGACCACCCGCGCGGCGCCCGCGTCGTAGGGGGTCTCGGAGTTCGCGGCCGACCAGGCGTCCTCGATCGGGAGCCCGCGGACGTCGCCGAACTGGCGGATCTCGCCGCTGCCGCCGGACGGGGGGACCACGATGTAGACGCCGTCCTTGCGGAGCCGGTCGCGCAGCAGAGCCGCGAAGGACTCGGTCGCGCTCTGCGGGCCGAGGCCCGAGGTCGGCGTCACCGCGACGTACACCGGGACGCGGAGCCGGGCGACGGACGCCCTGATCCGCGCGGCGGTGTCCGGGGGCAGCGCGCGGGGCGCGTGGTCGGTGACGTACACGGGGTCGCGGCGGAGCGCGGCGGCGATGGCGTCCGCGCGGTTCGCCGGACCGGCGCGGTCCGGGGCGGGCGCCGCCCCGGCCGGTCCGCCGAGCAGCACGGCCCCCACGAGCCCCGCCAACAGAACCGACCACCCGCGCCACATGGCCCCGGAGTGTAGTGATGATCGTGCTATGTCGTGAAAGGAGGGATGTCCCCCTACCGGGGGAGACGGGCTCACCCGTGGTTCCCACGAAACCGGTGTCGGGCTACTCGTGGGTCATTGGATAGGGTCTGAGGTGGGGGATGACCCCGGATCGACCGTAGGTGAGCCCGGCTGGCACCGGGCGATACGACGTACGAGGAGAGCGGTTCCGTGACCATCCGAGTAGGCATCAACGGGTTCGGCCGGATCGGCCGCAACTTCTACCGCGCGGTGAAGGCGTCCGGGGCCGACATCGAGGTCGTGGCGGTCAACGACCTGACCGACAACGCCACGCTCGCCCAGTTGCTCAAGTACGACAGCATCCTCGGCCGCTTCCCCGAGGACGTGCGCGCCACCGAGAACGAGATCGTCGTCGGCGGCAAGGCCATCAGGGCCTTCGAGGAGCGCGACCCCGCGAACCTCAAGTGGAGCGACGTCGGCGCCGACATCGTCGTCGAGTCGACCGGTTTCTTCACCGACGCGAACAAGGCCCGGGTGCACGCCGACAACGGCGCCAAGAAGGTCATCATCTCCGCGCCGGCGAAGAACGAGGACCTCACCGTCGTCCTCGGCGTCAACGAGGACAAGTACGACCCGGCGAACCACACGGTGATCTCCAACGCGTCCTGCACCACCAACTGCCTGGCCCCGCTGGCCAAGGTGCTGCACGACAACTTCGTCATCGAGAAGGGCCTGATGACGACGGTCCACGCCTACACGCAGGACCAGAACCTGCAGGACGCCCCGCACAAGGACCTGCGCCGCGCCCGCGCCGCCGCGCTGAACGTGGTCCCGACCTCCACCGGCGCCGCGAAGGCGATCGGCCTGGTGCTGCCGGAGCTGAAGGGCAAGCTGGACGGCTACGCCCTGCGCGTCCCGGTGCCGACCGGCTCGGCCACCGACCTCACCGTCGAGCTGTCCCGCGACGTGACGGTCGAGGAGGTCAACGAGGCGTTCCGGGCGGCCGCCGAGGGCCCCCTCAAGGGCTACCTCACCTACACCGAGGACCCGATCGTCTCCAGCGACATCGTCACCGACCCGTCGTCCTGCATCTTCGACTCCGGGCTGACCAAGGTCATCGGCGACCAGGTGAAGGTCGTCGGCTGGTACGACAACGAGTGGGGCTACTCCAACCGCCTCGTCGACCTCGTCAAGCTCGTCGGCTCGCAGCTGTAACCGAAGCCCGTCACCGCCGTGGCCGCGCGACGCGCGGCCCCGGCGGGGCCCGGTTGGGCCGGACACCCCCGCCCCCAGCGCCCCCAAGTAGACCGCGCCGGCGCCG